>MWEH01000171.1 GCA_002070965.1 Firmicutes bacterium ADurb.Bin080
CACAATGTTCAAGAGACTGGGTATCAACGCAAATGTTGTTAAGGAGCAGGCTTTTCCCGATACCGAATTCAGTACTGTCGCAGTTCCTAATCCTGAGAACGCTGCCACTCTCGCAATGGGTGTAGCAGAGGGAGACAAAATTGGCGCAGATGTTGTGCTTGGAACCGACCCGGATGCGGACAGACTCGGGGTTGCAATCCGAAACAATGAAGGAAAATTTATTCTGCTTACAGGAAATCAAATCGGGATATTATTGTTAGATTATATAATTCGCAGAAGAAAGGAAAAAGGAATACTTCCTAAAAATGCGGCAATAGTTAAGACGATAGTAACCTCAACTTTAGCCGACAGAATAGCTAAGGCAAACGGAGTTAAAGTTTTTAATGTGCTTACCGGGTTTAAATTTATTGGCGAAAAGATGACCGAGTGGGCAGAGACAGGTGAATATACATATATTTTTGGCTTTGAAGAGAGCTACGGATCTCTTTGCGGAACTTATGCAAGGGATAAAGATGCAGTTGTTGCCAGTGTAATGTTTGCTGAAATGCTTTTGTACCTTGAAAGCAAAGGAAGCAGTGTTTACAAGAGACTTGAAGAGATAATGGCTGAATATGGACATTACTCTGAAAATAATTCCTCCACCACGTACAAGGGACTTTCCGGAATGGAAATAATGGCTGGTGTAATGAAGAATCTGAGGTCAATGGACATCAAAGAAATTGGGGGCGAAAAGGTTCTGTCTGTTGCAGATTATATTTCCGGAGACATAAAACACTCAGATGGAAAAGTTACAAAGACAGGATTACCTCAGTCAGATGTTATATATCTGAAGCTTGAGGAGGAACAGTTTGTATGTATAAGACCCTCCGGTACCGAACCGAAGCTAAAGATCTATGTTTTGGTTTTTGAGAAAGATAAGCGAGCCAGTGAAGAAAAAGCCGCAAAAATTATGGAAGCAGCAAAGAAATTGTTAAGCTGATGAGCGGGTTGAAAGTGAACTATGTAAAAATACGTGGCTAATGAATAGAAGATTCAGTATTGCTAGTCCAGGGATAATATATAGGCTTAGGCGTCATAAAATTGACGAATATATGCAAATCTATTTTTAGGAAAGGTGAAAGATGAAAATACGGCTCCCTCGCAAAGAAAAACCCCCGGTTGAAGATCCGGATAGTTATCTCAAGACTGAGGTTGAAGGAGATGCCCTGAAAATTGGGCAGGATGGTAGCATTGCCATTGATTCAGAAGAAGATATTTCTAAATCTCAAAAAAATTACATGGGTAAGAAAGAAATCTGGATGTACGCTTTAGCAGCCGGAGGACAAGGCATGATTTATGCTATTATGTCTTCTTATATTTCCGAGTTTTATCTTAACGTTGCCATGCTTCCTCCAATGTTTGTATTGTTTTTAATGCTTTTTGCTAGATTGTGGGATGCAGTGAATGACCCTATGTGTGGGGCAATTGTCGATAAGGTTAATCCAAAAGGTGGAAAGTTCAGACCATATGTGTTATACACTCCCATTCCCGTAGCGATTTTGACATTCTTTATGTTTTTTGTCCCGAAGGGAATATCAATGAATAACCTCATGATATATTCTGCTTTCATATACACTTTTTGGGGGATGATATATACAGTAAGCGATGTTCCGTTTTGGAGCATGCCAAACGCCATGACTCCAAATGCCTCAGAAAGAGGAAAAACAATATCTGTTGCCAGGACTATTAATGGAATAGGAAGTGCCGTACCGATAGTATTGTATATGCTTCTATCGATGATTTTACCAAAGTTAACTTCAAAGACCGGAGTGGAATTTGACAAGGTGCAGTATATGGTTATTGCTCTGGTCTGTGCAATACTGGGAAGTATTATATTCTTAACTTCCTACTTCACAACTAAAGAGAGAGTGGTTGTTCCAAGACCGGCAAAGAGAGATAAGTCCGAGCCGTCGCCCATTAAATTATTGCTTACATGTAAACCCTTGATGCTGGTTGTTGCCATGGGAATTCTTGCAAGTGGAAGATATCTAGTACAGGTTGCAGCCATCCATGTGGCGAGATACTCCTTTTATATCGGGCCAGAGTTGACCGGACTTACGGATGTTGCAATAAATGAAGCATTAGCCTCTAGTAGGGCTACAATAGCCACAATTTTTCAGGTTTGTTCTGCGGTAGGCATGTTTGGCGCAATGTTGGTTTTGCCGAAGTTGTACAAGAAATATAACTATAAGAAGATAATAATTGTTTCATGTTTATCAGGCTTTGTGGCTTCAATCGCTATGACGATAGTAGGTTGGTTCTCTACCTTCTGGGCCTGCATTCCTTTCATAATAATCTCCTCAATTCCTCTGGGAGTAATAAATGTTACTTCCTATGCGATGATAGGAGATTCACTTGACTATATGGAGTGGAAAACTGGGAGAAGAGAAACGGCTCTTGGCTCCTCGACACAGTCCTTTATTAATAAACTTGGAAACGCACTTGCTACCAGTTTTATTGTGATTACTTATATGATTTTCAGCATAGACCCAGCTGCAATTGTTGCTAGCGCAGGTGCTATTAATCCTTTGGAAATTCCGAAAAATGTAAGATTCGGAATGTTTACTCTCGTCTCGTTACTTCCTGGGGTTAGCATGCTTTTATGCACCATTCCCGTCTTCTTTTATGATCTGGTTGGAAAGAAAAAGAATCTGGTATTAAGCGAACTCGCTAAGCAAAGGGAAGAAAGGGGTATGGTAATCCAAGAACAGTAAAAGGCTCTTGGAAAATAATGGTAATTATGTAATATTTCGTCAACAATACATTTGATTGCATTGACACTCAAATATAAAATATATGCTGTCGCATATATAAAAATAAACGATCGGATGGCGGATAATTGGCAAAGAGGAGATAGATATGTTTATTTACCCAAAATTTAAGTCAGGTAAACAGGAAGTTACCAGGGTGTACGGAAAGACTTCCCCTATGCTCATGAATATTACCGTATACAAGCTTGATAAAGAAGAGGAGATAGAGCTTTTTGAGCCGGGAATGGAAACTGCACTTCTGATTCTATCCGGGGAAATTAACGTATATTATGAAGACAGTAAATTGAATATGGTAAGAGCCAGCGTGTTTGAGGAGCTTCCTACATGTATTCATGTACCTAAAGACACAGTTCTGACTGTCAAAGCCGAAAAGGACAGCGAGATACTGGTGCAGAGTACTGAAAATGAAAAGTATTTTGAACCCAGGGTTTTTAAAAAAAATGATATATATAAGTTTACAAGCTGCAAGGGTAAATGGGAAGGAACAGCGGAAAGAGAAGTAATTGACATAATTAATATCAAGAACTCCCCTTATTCAAATATGGTTCTGGGCGAGGTAATTGCCCGGCAGGGAAGATGGTGGAGTTATATCCCCCATCACCATGCGCAACCCGAAGTATATTATTACAAATTTGAACGGTCCGAGGGCTTTGGCGCCTGTTTTATCGGCGAAAAAGCATATACAGTTAAAGATGGAAGTGCTGGACTTTTCGAGGGAGGAAAAACCCATGCACAGGTTACTGCTCCCGGATATCCAATGTATTGTTGCTGGATGATAAGACACCTTCCTGGAGATCCTTGGGATAATACTCGTACGGATGATCCAAGATATAGCTGGCTGTTAGATTGAATCAAGAAATGACCCAAGGTATAGTTAGCTGTTAGATTAAATCTAGAAAAATGAAAGTGGAAAATAGTGATTTTTAGAAAAGTGCTATTTTACTGGAATATATAATGTCAAAATCCAGTATTACTGGTAGGAGAAGGAAATGTCGGAAAAAAGAATGAGAATTACAGTCGGGGAAGCGATAGTTAAATTCTTAGACAATCAATATGTCACTTTAGATGGAGTGGAAGAGAAGTTTGTTGAAGGAGTATTTACCGTATTCGGACATGGTTGTGTTCTTGGAATAGGGGAAGCTCTTGCAATGGCTGAGCATACCTTGAAAATTTATCAAGGAAAGAATGAGCAAGGTATGGCCCATGTCGCGATAGCATATGCCAAACAAAACAACAGAAAGAAAATTATCCCTTGCATTTCTAGTATCGGTCCAGGGGCTGCGAATATGGTAACTGCTGCTGCAACAGCAACAGTAAACAACATACCGTTGTTATTGTTCCCAGGCGATTCGTTCTCAACAAGAAGACCTGATCCGGTCTTACAACAGATTGAACAAACCTACAACTTAAATATCACGACAAATGATGCCTTTAATCCGGTGACTAAGTTTTTCGACAGAATAACGAGGCCAGAAATGCTTGAATCAGCACTATTAAATGCTATGAGAGTTTTAACAGATCCCGCAGAGACAGGAGCCGTATGCATAGCTCTTCCGCAGGATGTCCAGTCAGAAGTATACAATTTCCCAAAATACCTTTTTGAAAAGAGAGTTCATAGAATAGAGAGGCCAGTTCCTTCTGTAGAACAATTAGAGGATGCTGCTAGTGCTATTGCCAGAGCAAGATATCCTATGGTTATAGTCGGTGGGGGAGCCAGGTACAGTGAGGCAGGAAGAACAATTGCGGAGTTTTGCGACAGGCATAATATACCATTTGCCGAAACCCAGGCAGGAAAATCTACCCTTCCCTCAGCCAGCAAATATTATCTGGGTGGACTTGGGGTAACCGGTAACAGCTGTGCCAACGTCATAGCTATGAGATCGGATTGCATCATAGCTCTCGGAACAAGACTGTCCGACTTCACAACAGCAAGTAAAACCCTTTTCCACGATGCGAGTATAGTGAGCATTAATACCTCAAAGTTTCATTCTAAAAAAATGAATGCGGTGTCTGTCGTAGGGGATGTAAAGGCAACTTTAATTGGATTAAAAAGCAGATTAACAGGGTATTATACCTACTATCAGGATGAATACAAAACTTCACAGATGGAATGGAAGGCAGAGATGCGCAGGCTTAAGAGCATCCATTACTCCAAAGAATTGGTTCCTGAAGTCCTGAATATGACAAAAACCACTGTAGAAGATTTTAAGGCTGTGACCGGAGCTGAACTTTGTCAAACGACAGCTATAGGTATTATCCGTGATACTATTGCAACCGACGCAATAATTATAGGGGCCTCAGGTTCCTTGCCCGGATGCCTTCAGAGAATGTGGGAGACAGATTATCCTAATTCATATAACATGGAGTATGGCTATTCTTGTATGGGGCACGAGGTTGCAGGCGCTCTCGGGTGCAAGATTGCATCGCCCACACAAGAGGTATATGCAATGGTCGGGGATGGCAGTTATCTGATGCTCCACAGTGAACTTGTGACTGCAATTCAAGAAGGTAAAAAAATCAATGTTCTTTTATTTGACAACGGAGGCTTTGGGTGTATTAATAATTTACAAATGGGCAAGGGAATTGATTCGCTTGCAACAGAATTCCGGTATGGTGCAAAAGCAAAAACAAAGTTCCTGAATATTGACTATGCAGCAAATGCAAGAGCATATGGATGCAAAGCATATACAGCGAAAAATGAAACCGAATTAAAAGCAGCTCTGGAATCAGCAAAAGCAGATACTTTACCTGTTCTAATCGATATAAAGGTATTGCCAAAGACAATGACTGATGGATACGAAGGGGGCTTTTGGCAGGTAGGGTGTAATTTTATGCCAAGGAACAAAAAACAAGAACAGGCTTTGGCAGAACAACTGCATTATGTTGGGGATAGGGATATGATGCAGATATCAGTCGAAACAGATATTACAGATAAAAAATTATAATAAGTTTATTGGAGGGAAACATGTTCAAAGGCAAGACTATCGAAGTGGGAATAGCTCCCATTGGCTGGACAAATGATGATATGCCCGATCTTGGAGGGGATATATCATTCAAACAATGTATCTCTGAGATGGAAATAGCGGGATATACCGGAACCGAAATTGGCAACAAGTACCCACAGGACCCGCAGGTTTTGAAGGGCATACTGGCCTCCCATGGACTAAGGGTGGCAAATCGCTGGTTTTCTATGTTTCTGTTAACTAAGAGTTATCAGGAAAATGAAGATGCTTTTGTTAAACAATGTGAATTTCTGAAAGAGACCGGGTCGAGAATAATTGGTGTCAGTGAACAGAGTTACTCTATTCAAGGACAAATGGATACACCGGTATTTGAGAAAAAATATGTTATGAACGATATAGAATGGGCACGTTTCAACGAGGGACTTAACAAGCTTGGCAAGGTCGCTCTCGACAGATTTGGAATACATATGTCTTTTCACCATCATATGGGAACAGTTGTGCAGACTGCTGAAGAAATTGATAAAATGATGGATGGGACAGATTCGAGATATGTTAATTTGCTGTTTGACAGTGGGCATTTAGCATATTGCGGGGAGGATTACATAGCAGTCCTAAAGAAATATGTACAACGAGTCAGGCACGTACACCTAAAGGATATAAGGCCGGAAGTAGTTCTAAAAGTAAAAGAAAAACATATGTCTTTCTTACAAGGAGTAAGGAAGGGAACTTTCACTGTACCAGGGGACGGGGTAGTGGATTTCAAACAGATATTTGAGATTCTGGATAATGCAGGATATGAGGGATGGTTGCTTGTTGAAGCAGAACAAGACCCCGAAAAGGCTCTGCCTTTGAGGTATGCGAAGAAGGCAAGAGCTTACATAAAAGAAACTGCCGGAATATAGAGAAATATAGTACATTTATACGAAATAATTAGAATTTATTTAAGGAAACAGCCGCAGACAGCGGATTGTATATAGGAGAAAAGAGTATGTTAAAAATTGGCATTATCGGAGCAGGAAGAATCGGAAAGGTTCATACTGAGTCAGTCAAACATCTTGTTAAGAATGCAGAGCTAAAAGCTATTGCGGATCCGTTTATGACTAAAGAAACGGAAGAATGGGCAAAGAATATAGGGGTTGAAAATGTATACTCCGACTATTCGAAAATAATTAACGATAAAGATATTGATATCGTTTTGATTTGTTCTTCCACAGATACGCATAGCAAAATATCCTTGGAGGCAATAAAAGCAGGAAAGCATGTTTTCTGCGAAAAACCAATTGACCATGACGTCAATAAAATCAAGGAAGTAATGGATGCCATTAATAAACACAAGGTTAAGTACCAAGTGGGCTTCCAAAGAAGATTTGACAGAAACTTTAGAGCAGCAAAAGAGGCTGTTCTTGCAGGCAAGATAGGGGACCTAAATATATTAAAGATTACATCCAGAGATCCAGGGCCCCCGCCGGTGTCTTATATAAAAGTGTCCGGAGGAATTTTCCTGGATATGACAATTCATGATTTTGATATGGTCAGATATATGTCGGGCGCAGAAGTAACCGAGGTTTACGCAATTGGCGGCGTAATGGTCGATCCTGCTATTAAAGAAGCTGGCGACATAGATACAGCGGTTATATCTTTAAAGTTATCTAATGGAGCACTGGCAGTTATTGACAACTGTCGCAGAGCATCGTACGGATATGACCAAAGAGTAGAAGCCTTCGGAAGCAAAGGACAGGTCGCTGTAGGAAACGTTCCCGAGAGTACCACTGTTTTGAGTGATGGTTCGGGAGTAACAGCTGAAAAACCACAATTTTTCTTTTTACAAAGATATATGGATGCATATGCAAACGAAGTTACTTCCTTTATTAATGCGGTTGTAAATAATACGGATACCGAGGTAAATGTGATTGATGGACTAAAACCTGTTATTATAGGTCTCGCAGCTAAAAAGTCACTTGCTCTTGGAAGACCCGTAAAGATTGAGGAAATTGAAAAAGAATATAAACTATAAACCCTTATACGCTCCCAAATTGGGGGCGTATTTTAAAAACTAGGAGGATTTGATGCCAAATCTAATAACCCATATGTATCTCGCAAAAGAGGTTAAAAAATTACTTGATGATGAGTTGAAAGCAATAATTGAAAAGTACATGGATGCCTTTCTATTTGGATCAATTGGGCCGGACTACCTTTTTGCTTTAAGAGAGATGGGACTGGAAATCGGAAGATACCCAAACATCATGCAATACGTCAAGCAATACGAGGTATTTGAACGGGTGGCAAAATTTCTTAATGAGAAAAGAGATCCACTACTTATAAGTTACACGTTGGGTTTAATGTGCCATTATGTTGCCGATCTTCATTGTCATCCCTACGTAAACTTTTTTTGCGAAGAGGGTGTTGTAAAGGATTTGCGGCCAATTCAGGCAAAAAGTGTCCATACATTGATTGAAAGTGCGGGCGACGAGTATATTTGCACTATGAGGATGGGATACAAGAATTCAAACAAATATAAACCCAATAAGGACCTTCGTACCAAGAAAAAAACCCGTATGAAAGTCGGAAAAATGTATGAAGAAGTAATAAACGATCTTTATGGAATTCCTCTTCCCGCCAAAAAGGCAGCACTCTCGGTGCAACTAACAAAAACATTTTTGGCAGTTGCAAACGATCCTACTGGCAAATTGAGACCCTTTGTAGATAAGATTGAGGATAAATATGCAAGTAAAAAGAAATTCACAGCATTGATGAGGCCTCCAGAGGGATACGGAAAAGTAGATTATTTGAACTTTAATCATAGGGAATGGAGAGTCGCAAGAAACAGGGATCAGATAACAGATCTAGACTTTATGGAACTGATTGATACTGCCATCAATTCTGCCACAACCGTTTACATACCTATGCTTTATTCTTCCATAAAAGATGGAACAGAGATGGATAAGTCCTTATTCAGGGTGAACTATGAGGGAGTGGATATTGAATATATTGAAGAACAAATAGAAGGTAGACCCTCTCCAATGCTCCCAGTATATGTTAGAAAAGAAGAAAAACAACCCGAAAAAGAAGAGAATCTTCCTGAAATGAGTGAACAACCGTCTGAAGATGGAACAGTTGGGATTGAAGATGTTTCTACGACTCAGGAGCAACCGCTTGAAGATGGAATAGGGGGCTCTGAACTTGGGATTGAAGATGTTATTACGACTAAGGAGCAACCGCTTGAAGATGGAATAGAGAGCCTAGAAGTTCAATCTGATAGCGATGAGAAAGAGCTGAGTGTTGATCAGGAAAAGAAAGACGTTTAATAAATTTCGTTCCATGGAGAACATGATATGAAAAAAAGATTTCTAATATCCCTGTCTATTGTCTTGGTGATGACATTTTCGCTGACTCTGCCCTTTGTTTTGATGGGGTGCACAGTAGATCCTTCACCCAACACGATTAAGGTTATGAGCTACAATATAAAAGTGGTTGATTTTTTTTAAGAAATAGTCGAGTCTGATTCAAGCTATTCAAAAAGAAAAGAAAGGCTTTCCCTTAGAATTAGCGAGGAAATGCCTGATATACTAGGATTCCAAGAGGCAACCTCAATTCATATGGCTGATATTATGGATTTATACGGGCAATATTATGAAGACATAACTTATTACAGAGAGGGTGGATTTGAAAACCCTATGGAAATAATGTTTGGCGTCAAGCAAGATGAAGCTAGTCCGATATTATACAGAAAGGATAAGTTTGAGTTGATAGAACACGGGTGCTATTGGTTGTCCGATACTCCTGATGTGGTTGGGAGCAACACTTGGGGAGCTGAGCATGTTAGAATATGTACTTGGGCAAGATTGAAAATAATTGAGACCGGTGTGGAGTTTGTATACTATAATACTCACTTGAATTGGGGAGAAGCTCAGTACAAAGCAACAGTTTTATTAAGAGAATTAATGCCTGTAGATGTCCCATATTTTATCACGGGGGATTTCAATTTAAGACCCGACTCCTCGAACTATGCCCTATGGGCAGAATTTATGACCGATACTAGGAGTTCCCCAATTAATATGGCGGAGACTCCTACTAGCAACGGTTTTGATGCTCCGGACAACGATTCGATTATTGACTATTGTTTTGTAGATAAAGAGAATTTTGCGTTAATCTCGCACAAAGTGTTAAATGATGATATAGCGAGGTTTGGTGAAGGTAAATTTGCCTCTGACCACTTCGCGGTAGTTGTAGAGTTTGAGATTATTTAAAGACTATATGTTTTTTGCATAGAAAAGAATGACAAAAGCCCTCGCATATGGAGGGCTTTTTGATGTAAAAGATGTTGGGCTTTATTCTGTTCGAAGGGCCGTAGCAGGGTCTCGGTTCGCTGCGATTCTGGATGGAATAAACCCGGCCATCAGACTTAGAGTGGTGCTTATTCCAAGCATCATCACAACATGCCACCATTCCATCTTGATCAGATTCTGAACATCGAGGAAATTATACAAAATGGCATTGACAGGCAGAATTATAAGGAATGCAATTAATGCGCCAATCAGACCGGACAAGAAGCCTATTAGAGAAGACTCGGCATTAAACACGTTGGAAATATCCATTTTTCTTGCGCCTAAGCTTCTTAGTACTCCGATTTCCTTTCTTCTTTCGAGTACGGATGTGTAGATGATAATCGCTATCATAATTGAGGAGACAACAAGAGATATGGCTGAAAACCCAACAAGAACGGCTGTGATGGTTTGAGTTAATGTCTCCACATACCCCATGACTAAATCAAGTTGATCAAAATATTTAATCTTGTCTTCGTTTTCATCGGCATATCTGTCAATAAATGCTACCAGTTTATCTTTGTCTTCAAATGAGTTCGAATACAACTGAATCGATTTTGGATTAGAGGTATCAATCATACCCATTGATTTTAAGAGGGCCGCTTTTTGCCCCGCTGATAAAGCTGCGCCAGTTACTATATTGGTATCAGAAGCTTGTTGTGCTATAACTGCTGGGTGATTTGTAGCTCTTTCTATCATAAGGTCATTGAGTTCAGGCATGTAACCAATCATTCCGTTAATAGAGGTAACATTTGCTCCTTGCTTAGGCCTAAGCACACCAACCACTTTTACAGATATAGTGTTGTCTCTCCCTTCAAAATCCTGACCTTCGACAAAATCAACGGTCTTAGCTGTCTTTGGCCTTACATCCCACACCGGGTCTGTTTCGGGATTATCATCATGATCAGATAAATAATAGTAATCAGCTGGTGTAGCAAGCTTATACTCTACACCTAATAGTTGTTCAGCTGTGAAAGTGGAATTTGAAAAAGAATCATCTTGTCCAAGGAATGCTCCTGCAATTTCATCCTCGCCCTTTACCCCAAGAGCAAATAAGGCGTAATCGTCTATTTCATTGCGTTCATTGACTACGATTACTACTTCATCTGCAGCTGTTGGCCACTTTGAATTACTTCCCACCAAATCATATTGTTTTTGCAAAAGCTGTGGATTATCCATCATTTCATCCCAAACCAAAATCATATTAGCATACGGACGGACAACAGAAATCATTGAAGTGGGGATTCCCATGCTAGGAAGCAGAGATTCCATACTATCGAGAAAAGGATTGGTTTTCATATATTCTTCTGCCTCGACGTAGTTGCAGTACACATTGAGCTGAGTTCCGTAATTATACTTAACGTACCCGAATTCCTTTAGTTCTTCCTTGTGTGCCTCAATATATTCCTTTATAGCGGGTAAATCATTTTGAGAAAAGAATTCAGCTCCGTTATTTATTATTTGATCAAAAAGATTACCGACAACTTTCTTTGTGTATATAGTCTCGGTGTCAGGGTATTTTTCCCTGTCACTTGTTTCATTCATTAGAATTTGGACCAGTGAAGAAAAATTTACAATGTTTGCCTCGATGTTGATTGGAAACTGTGAAAGGGAGTTTTCCTCTAGTTTTTTAATGTATGCGCTTGCCCCAGCACTAAGAGATAGTATAAGGATGATTCCGATAATACCTATGCTGCTAGCAACGGAGGTAATAATAGTTCTTCCCTTTTTATTGAGAAGGTTTCTAAAGCTGAGTGTGATAGCAGTTCCAAAACTCATTGAAGTTTTTTCGCCGGCTTTCTTTTTATTCTTTACAAGTATTCTTGCTTTATCGATCATCCTTTGAGTTTTGCTAGGTGTCCTTCCTCTTTTGTTTAATTTTAATTCGGGTTCAACCCTTAATTCGGGACAATCATCTATCTCGACACAAGAATCAAAAGGCTTGGAGTCTTCGACGACAAGGCCATCAACTAGTCGTACAATACGTGTGCTGTATTTTTCTGCAAGATCACCATTATGTGTAACCATAATAACGAGCCGGTCATTTGCTACTTCTTTTAAGAGATCGAGTATCTGGATCCCTGACTCGCTGTCAAGAGCTCCAGTTGGTTCATCGGCAAGGATTACTTCCGGTTCATTAACTAATGCGCGGGCGATGGCCACTCTTTGCATTTGGCCCCCGGAAAGTTGATTAGGTCTTTTATTAGCCTTGTCGGAAAGGCCGACTTTTTGAAGAACAGACAGAGCTCTTTTTTTCCTGGATGACGGATCAACTCCGGCTATGGTGAGAGCCATCTCAACGTTTTTCAGCACCGAAAGGTGAGGTATCAGATTGTATGACTGGAAAACGAAGCCAATCTTTTTGTTTCTATAGTTATTCCAATCGCTTTCTCTAAACTCTTTAGTAGATAAATTTTCGATTACCAAGTCACCATCCGTATAGCGGTCAAGTCCCCCAATGATGTTTAATAGTGTTGTTTTTCCGCAGCCGGAGGGGCCAAGTATGGATACGAATTCGTTTCTTCTGAATTCTACATTTACTCCTCGAAGAGCTTCCACCTTATCAATATCTTTTCCGTAAACTTTAGTAATATTAGTCAGTTTTAACATTTTTCCCCTTTCAAAAGACCTTGTCTTTTTCCCTTTATAGTATATGCCTTGAGAACAATCGGAAACGGAAAATTCCCAATTGACCTCTTGCAAATATTATCACATACTTTATATACGCGCAATTATATATAACAAATTGAAAAAATAAGGGTTATTCGAAAAAGATAAATGACATAGACTTTTGAAAAGAATAATTCGTCAGCATAATTTCGAAAATGATATATGACATAGACTTTAGGAAAGAATAATTTGTCAGCATAATTCGGAATAATACTGAAAAAAGTAATCATTTTTTTAAATTTGTCTAATTATTCTAATGTTTTTGTGATAATATGAGAATAGGATTTTTTTGTATTTAGGAGGGGAAATATGAATAGGCAAAATGAAATAACACAGGTTACTAAACTAGTTAATGAAGAAGGAAATTTAACTAATCCCGGTTGGTGTAGGCATAATTTGTTTGAATACAACAGAGAGGATATAAAAGCCCCGATGTGGCGGGCCAAAGAATGGGATTTCTATCAAGTCTCGGATGGAGAGTGGGTAGTTCAGTTAAATTTTGCGAATATTTCTATAGCTTCTTTTGCAAGCGCCGATATTTTTAATCTTAAAACGGGAGAAAAACACTCCTGTATGGGACTTGGTTTTTTTACCAAGAAAAAATATCAAATGCCTAGAAATGGGGAACAACCATATGTTTTAGACTATGAGATTGGTGGGGCTCATATCAAATATGAGGTTACTGAAACCCAAAGGAAATTATATTACAAAGGTGTCTCTAAAGGTAAAGATCTCGAAGTAAACATAGTTGCAGAAAATAATCTTAAAAATGAGTCGATTACTATAGCTACTCCTTTTAAATTATCGGGAAGATTTTTTTATACCCAAAAAATTAACTGCATGCCAGCCAAAGGAACTGCGACTGTAGGTGATTTGAAGGTGGAATTTGAAAAGAATGCTTTCTTGGTTCTTGACTGGGGGCGTGGAGTATGGCCACATGACAATTTCTGGTATTGGGGGAATGGCTCAACATACATAAATGGTAAACTCTTTGGATTTGAAATCACCTGGGGAATTGGCGAAGAGGATGCTGCTACTGAAACCTGTGTGTTTTACGATGGTAAAGCCCATAAAATAGGTGCGGTTGATGTAGATGAGTGCCCCAAAACAAAGGGTTGGATGAAACCCTGGGTATTTAAGTCGGATGATGGTAAATTTGATCTCACTATGACACCTTTCTACGATAATTTTACCGAGACAAAGGTGTTGAATTTATTGAAAATGTCCTGTCACCAGGTTCATGGGTATTATAACGGGACTGTAACCTTAGATGATGGTACAATACTTGAGATAAAGGATATGTATGCTTTCTGCGAATACGTGGAAAATCTTTGGTAATAATTTGATTATTAATTTTTGAAGGTTTTTGCTTTATTCACTAGATGGGATTCAAGGTGAAAGCCATCTCTTTAGAACAAACTATTGAAAAAGGGAGTAAGAGGTAATGGGGGACAATCAGTTAAAAAGAAAGCCAATTTTGTCGGTAGGATCGGCTTGGATTTATGCTATTGGTATTTTTGGGATACAGAGTGTAATAGGATTTGTAAATAGTTTTCAGTCAGAGTATTATTCGGCGATGTACGGAAATCTGCTTGGAGGGGCTTCAAGCTTGATGGTTATAGCCGCAATAATATTGGGAGCCAAGGTTATAAGCTCTCTCGCAGATTTTTTTATTGGCAGCATAATTGACAAATCGAAATTCAAGAGTGGAAAAATGAGACCCTGGATTTTGATCTCGCTAATTCCTTTTGTAACAATAACTATGATAATGTTTGTCAAAATCCCTTTTACGTCTCGCGTTGGAGCATATATTTACATAGCATTTGTTACGGTATTATGGAATGCTTTAATGAGTTTCTCAGATATTCCTTCACAGGGAATGCTTGCTAGATTATCCCCAGACGCAGGGGAGAGAAATATGGCTGCAGGGTTATCAAACCTAATGAAAGCAGTAGGACTTGCTTTGCCCGGAGTTTTTTCGTCCATTGTGTGCGTTCTTACAGGGGCAGGAACTATGACGCAAAAGGAGTATTACATCACAGTAGGCTTGATGTGTGGTTTTGCCATTGTACTTGGGGGGATGATTTTTGTTTTTAATAGAGAGAAGTACGAAAATCAAGGGGAGAACAAGGTTTCTTTTAAAGAACTGAAAAAAGAACTAAAAGAGAATAAAATGATAATAATTGTCTTTATATCATATATTCTTGGTTTTGCAAGGAATATTGCTATGGGGATAGCCGTTCAAGCCCATACTGTTCTTCTTAGAGAGGGGTTAAACCTGTCGTTTTTAGGAATGGGTACAGTATATGGAAGTTCAATATCATGGCTTTTCGGGACAACTGCCGCGGTACCTTCTACAATATTACTTATTTTAATTCCAACGATTACCAAAAAATTAGGGGAAAAGAAGGCATTTTTCATATTTGGATTATACGGATTCATTGTTAGTACAATAGCGTTTCTGCTATATGCACTTGGCGGGCCTCCCTTCAGGACAGTTGTGGCTATTTTGATTTATGAGTTTTTTATTGGCTTCATGTATGCCACTCATTCATATATTCCCTTGGTTATGACAAGCGATATAGTAGACTACAGGGAGTGGCAAACGGGAAAGAGAAAGGAGGGGACTCAATTCAGTATACTTTCCTTGTCGATAAAACTCTCCAATGCTCTTTCAGTTGCTGTAGGTATTTTCCTCTGCGGTGCCTTAGGATATAATTCGGAGGCATATACTGCGGCAATTAATGCAGGTCAAAACATGGCAGAAGTAATCCCAAATAGTACTCAGACAGGAATCTTTGCAATTTTTGTTCTGATGCCGGGAATTTGTAACTTCCTAGCATTTATCCCGATGCTATGGTATAAAATTGATGAAAAGACCAAGAAAGTGATGAGGGAAGAACTTCAGAAGAGAAGAGAGGAAAGACTAGTTAGCCCAATTTCTGAGAGTTAATAATATTTTTTCTAGAACAATTGTAAATAATATAAAAAATGCCCGCAGGTAAGCGGGCATTTGTATAATAAAGGGGGATACTTATGCTGTAGCTAAAATAGTGAGTTGCAGAAATTCGATATGTAACCTTAACCCGGAAATCGTTCCCGCATCATCTTTTGTCGCGGTCATAATGACATAAGGTTCTCCGCTGTCCTGAATTGTCCCAAGATATATAGCAGTATATTTTCCAGTATATGGAGACTCAAGTTCACGTATCACATAAGGAGCAGTAATATTAAGCGCATATTCGCCTTCTGGGAGTTGAAATCCCTCGGGTATAGTTCTGTTTTCTCTTAAGGATGCAGCTAGTTCGGCAAGTGCCGGGTCTTCAAAGTTTAATCCTACAAGTTCTAAATTGAGAGCAGCCCTAATAAGCTCGAATCCTCCTGCTATGTCATCAGCTGAAAACCCCGGGAATATTCCTGCAGGGTAAACATCAAAAAACTCATCTAATCCTACCCCAATAACCCCTATTTCGTTGAGATCCATAGTTGAAAGAAGGTTGTTTACCAGAGTAATGGCAGCAGGGCGTATAGACAGAGTTATTGTTGCCTGGCCATCGGGAGTAAGAACGATTTTACTTTTTTTGTTATCATACACCGCAATAGTTATGGCGTTTGTGAAAGCCATAACATTAACGGAAGATATTTGTAGCTCGGTTTCCTCGGTTACGAAGTCCGGATTAGGTTCTTCTTCCGCACATCCAGTAAGGATATACATGGAGGAAAGTACCATTGATAATAGTATTGTTAAAACCAATAATTTAATAACATTCTTTTTCATGGCATCCTCCTTCTTAATATGTGGGCGTTAGGCCAGCTGTTAGCCTAAAATAGATTTCGGTTACTTCATCACATGATTCAGCCTCACCGATTTCATCTGCAGCAGCAGTAAAATCCAAAGCTCCGGGATACAATTTTAACAGCTGTTCATAGCGAAGCATTTTATACCTAAAGAGAGCTTCTTCCCTGTTTGCAAGACCAAGTTCTTCAAGTTTTTTCTGCATAGTGTCGGCAATAACAGCGTGGCCTTGATTGGAGGGATGCACCCAGTCGTTATAGAACAAAGCATTTCCCCTTGCGTTATCTGCTACGTAAATGTCATTAAAAGCATTATATACATCAATTATGTGATATGCCCCTGGATTTTCCTCAAGATATTCATAAACGATAGCATTAAGTCTATCAAGAATATTTTTGGCTAGACCCCTGTAATCGCTTGCCGGGACTCCCATTCCGGTTAGTTGATCCTTTCTTGCTTGGTTAATAATCATACTTTCGGGGGTAGCGGGGTTGTATAATGTCTGCATAAAAATGACAGCATCAGGATTGTAGCCTTTAAGCGTTTCAATTATTGTGGCAAAGTCTACAGCTGCAATTGCTAGCAGATTTTCGGCAGTCTGATAGCTGCCATTAGCGGCTTCTACTACCAGCGATCCCAAATCGTTTTGCAAAAGATCGTTTCCAAGAATGGAAATAGAAATAACGTCTGCATCCATTATATGGGTACGGGTCATTTCAGCTCCCTCATCCTCTCTCTGAATGTATTCCAGCATTTGTGCTGTCTTATGCCCGGAAACGGCTCTGTTTCTATAGCAATAGTCGTTTCTTTTCCCGATAACTCCGTAGTACCCGTAGTAATCTCTCTCACTTATTGGCGAGGGGCCTAATATTCCCTCCCCTATGGAATCCCCTAAAAACACGATTTTTAGTGGCTCAGATTCTTCCTCGGTTTCATTACAAGCGGTTAGCAGGGAAACACAAGAGGCAAAAACGGCAAGAGCCAGTAAAACTGAAAGAATTTTAAATAATTTCTTCATACTACCCCTCATACAAATAATATACTTTTTATGTTATCACTACTGAGGGTTAATTGTAAAGATGCATGGGTTTTAAAATATGCTAAAAATGAGAGCAAAGAGTATATAAATGATAGCATCTATTCCTGCAATAAAATAAACCTAAACCGTATAAGTTAAGCTGGCATATTTATTTCTAGACACCAATTTTTAAGGAAGAGGAAATATTTTTTGGTCTATTAAACAAAAAGAACACAGGGGAAATGATTGAAAGCAGTAGGAAAAATACACAGGAAATTAGGATAGATTCGGGGATCTGGAAAACAAAAGGCTGATAGAACCCAAAGAAAATAGTTGCACTTATAGAGCTTGAAAGCATTGAAATCCCCCCCAAAAAGGCTAATATTGTCGAGGGTAGGCCAAGCAATACCCCTTCCAAAAAAGAGTAGAGCAAGGATAGTTTCTTTGAGACCCCGAGGAGCATTAACCTGGTTTCATCCGTTTTTCTTTGGACTCTGGACATAATGATGTTGATAATAACCCCAGCAAAAACCATAAATATTATGAAAATGCTGAAATACCGAAGAAATGTGTTTAATGCCTCATTTGATTTAATCGTTGGTTGTACAAAAGAGCTTAATTTAATAACTTGAATATTGTGATCCGGGAAAAGTGCGCTGATAAAGGATGCCGATTCAGACAGAGAGGAGGAGGTTAAGTATATAAGATTCTGGTTATCCAAAGAGAAATCATTCGACAGAACCCCTCTGTTTATAAATACCACTTTTCCGATATTATAGTTTGTGGAAACAAACCCAACAATTTCATATTCCTTCCTAACGTTTTTGTATTCTAAGACAAAAGTATCTCCCAATGAAAGATTTTTTGTATATCTGAAAGAGTCGGAAACAACTATATACTTGTCAGACTCCGAAAGCTTAGCTTCTAATTCGGCCATATTCATAGAAGAAGTCACATTGAAAAAAGATGATAAATCTTCTCCGTCAATCCCAACAGCAAATACGGACTTCGTATCATTTGAGAATATCGCCTGACCCTGGATTTCAAGAGTAGGGATAACATCGGTTATCCCCGAGGAATTATCTATGGATAACAGCTCTTCCTCTGAAAGGGATCCGGAGTTAGTTATAATCAGTTTGTCCCTTGAATAAACAGAGTAATATTCTGTATAGCCTGTTGTAACATTTAATGAATTTGATATAAATATTGCAAACATAACTGATATTGTAAAAAGCTGGATTGCAATATTAAGGTTTTCATTTTTCCCGATATAGATAGAAGAAAGAGAAACGGTTTTAAATCTACTTTTTCGAAGCAAATGGCCAAAAATAATTGAGATTATTGGGACAACGCTCATAAACACTGCAGGGGCAAAAATGGTGTTTATCAGACCCATGACACCTTTTATTGCCGGAATTGAGTTTTCTAAAATGATCAGTACAACATACACTAAAACCAATATGATGGATATAAGTATCGGATATTTTTTCCTGGGGGATTTGGAATAATTCATATTTTCTCTTATGCTTCTACGTGTCGAGCTAATTATTGGAAGAAGACTTATCCCGAGAGATAAAATAATCCCGGAGAAAAATGAAATAAAAATATAGGCTAGGGAAACTGAAGAACTAGCATCAGGGAGCGCGGAACTGATCATCAAATTGAGAGATGGGACTGCAACAAGTGCCCCCAGTAAGCTTCCAAAAGTACTAAGAATAAGCGACTCAAAAGCATATAAAAGAGCAATTTTTCTTGTGGATAGTCCAATTACTTTTAACTTTATAGTATCGCTGATTTTTTTGTAAAACATCAGCTGATATAATTTGTAAATCATGAGTAGTGAAAGGATAATTATTGCTACTCCGGCAAAATCGAATAAAGTAGTGAGAGTAGATACTCTCTCGTGCGTTTCCTCTTCATCAAACGATTGTTTAACCTCTGCATGAGAAAAATTTGGGTCTTCCGAGATGGAATCCATTACATTTTGTATATCGTATTGATCATTAACGGATATATAAATTCTATTGTATATTTTCCCTAAATTCCAATCCATTAAGTATGAAATATATCCGCTAACCCCCAAAATCACATTCGGGTTGTTGTAAAAATAACCTTGGTTTTCAGCAATAATTTCAACATAAAAAGGAGCGGACTCTCCAAGAACTGAAAGTTCAACAGTATCTCCAACCTCAAGATTTTGATAGTCTGCAAATGCTTTTGAGATTATTATTTGGTCCATAAGGATTTCAGATGGATTTTTTGATTGAGGATATACTGGTTTAATATCGTGTAAAGTTTCGATTTCAGATTTTTCGAAGGTTCTTAAATATATCGCTTCTTCCCCATCTCGGCCTTCATACATGCAATACATAGAAATCGAACCTATCGCATAGTCTAGGTCAGCTCTGCTTTTTAGATTTCCCATAGGTACTAAGCTAGCCCCGACTCCGCTTTTGGATATGACGAGGTCACTTGAGCCTGCTTCAGTGTCCGGCTCCCCCAAATAATAGTCATATACAGCTTCTTGAAAATTGAAAACAGAATATAACAAAATTACGGCTAAAGCTACTATGAGAATTGTAGCTACGGCCCCAAGAGGTCGGGAGAATGAACCTTTTAGTATAAATCTAAACATACGTAAATTAAAAAATTTTTGTGGTGAATTAGTTTTTAGTATTAATATCTAATTCAGTAGTAAGTTCTTCCTGAATTACTCCATCTTTTAGCAAAATAATTCGATTCCCGCGTTGGGCATTTGTAATATTATGAGTGACTTGGATAATTGTTACCTTGTGTTCCTTATTTAAATTCTTCAATATATCCATAATAATATTCCCGGCCTCGGAGTTCAAACTGCCAGTAGGTTCATCCAAGAACAGGATTTCCGGGTTAGTTATCATTGCTCTAGCCAGTGCCGTTCGTTGTTGCTCTCCTCCTGAGATCTCACTTGGCTTACTATCCCTTATTCTTGAAATGTGCATATATTCTATGAGCAACTCTGCATTATTTTTAATTTCCTTTCTTTTTCTCCCAGAAATAATACCTGGTAGCATAACATTCTCAAGTACAGTTAAATCTTGGAATAAATTGTCGAATTGGAAAACAAAACTAGTTTTTTTAGCCCTTACTGCCGCTATTTCAGTATCATTAAGGCTGAAAAGGTCCTTCCCTTCCAATAATACTTTTCCTCTATCGGGCTTTTCAATCCCGGCTAGAAGATAGAGAAGGGTGCTTTTTCCTGCTCCAGAATTACCGATAATAGAAAGAAAATCTCCTTTTGAAACTGACAAAGAAATATCCTTTATTACATTATTGCCGTTATATGACTTAAAAAGACCTTCGGCATACAGAATAATTTCCATTTATAATTCCCCCAGTACCAAGCAAAAGATTAATTATATTATATATTTATTAGTACAATAAAGAAAGAACATAAAAAAAAGGATGCACCGAGGTGCATCCAAATTCTTGTTTTGTTACATTAGTTTTAATCGGGTAATGAATAAGATGTAGCTTCAATCTCTGACATTGACAATGTTCCCGCATCATCAGCATAGAATGAAATGTAGTAAGTCATTCCCGCATAAAGGTTAAGGTAGATATCTCCGCCATACCAGTTATAGAATTCTTCTCCGTCTGGAGATAAGAACTCAAAATCACCCCACCATGCTGAGTTTTCGATCGCAACTGAAATCTGGGTTTCTCCGGTGTCAGTTGCCACAATTTTGAACCACTGGGCGTTTTCTTGGTCTCCAATGAATTCAAATGGATCTGAAGGAGTGAGAAGGGTTTCATACTCATCAAAGTTATTTTCTCCCATCATGCCTTCCATAAGTCCTTCCATGAAGGATCCGAAAAGTTCCTCTACAGTAAGGCCACCAGGTTCACCGATAAGAGGCATTTCGTAGTCCTCTTCATTAAACATACCCATACCAATGAATATATTCAAGAAGTCGGTCATTGCATCAGCTAGCGCCAGGTAGTCTTCATCCTCAGAGTAGTCTTCTTTTTCTGTTACTGCTACGCAGTCAGCTAAAGCTCCAATAATTTCAGCATCTAAAGTGGCATACACGGTTTGAGCCAAAGATTTAGAGATAAGGGTACGCATTGTGACTATTACTCCGTCTTCATCATCATTAATTAGATTGTCCATATAGGCATTTACCGCAATTATATAGTTACCAACTTGGGTTGCATCTGCAAAATCAGTAATTGTTGTCCCAACCTCTCCATCAAGTTCTTCTTGCAGTTGATTATAATATCCCTCAATGGTTTCAGGAACAGAGATCATCTCGAACTGAATCATTGTTTCTTTTAAAGATACATAATGCTCATAGTTTAATATCATATCTTCGGTAATATCTTCTGATTCCTCGGGAAGAAGATCTACGAAAATTCCTTGAACTGATTCGAGAAATTGTAAATGTAGATGGTCTGAGGAATGATCAAAGATAAGTTCACAAAGATCATCGGCAAAGTCTGCGGATTCAGGATACTTGGTTAAGAGGGCATCAGCGACTTTCGCAAGATAAATTCCTGCATTCATTTGAACTTCTACATCAAGTTCCGCATCAAGGGAATCAAAGATACCGCTAATGTTTGTGGCATTGAGAGGTTCAACTAGCCCTTGTATAAAGACTTCCGCGGAAGGAACTAAATTTACCATTGCATCTATAATTTCTGTACCTACTAGAAGCTGGCTCTTTATGAAACGATAGGTGTCGTTTGCAGCCATGGCGGCAAATTCCGCTTTCAAAAGAAGCAGATCTGATTCATTGTCAACAACGAAATCAGAGAGCTCAGAAAGGTTTGTTTTCAGACTGTCAATCATCGCAACGAGTTCGGTTCCACCAAGATCTCCAAGTCCCTCAAATTCTCCAGAAATAAGTTCAACAACTTCATCTCCGAACATGGTATTGATGGCTCTGTAGGTAAAAACAGGAAGCTCGGGCATTAGCGCCTGAAGTCTTGCTTGTATCCCAGAACTAAATAGGAAAGATTCTTCGGGAAGTATTTCCATTCCTTGTGCTTGGAAAGCAATTCTTGCATAATCTTCATAATCCTGAGCAATCCTTTGAAGGTCTGTACGGATATTTTTGATTTCTCTCTCGACTGAAGCCATCCATTCACTTGTAAGGCCATCAACTGATGTGGGTATTGTTATTGTAGTATCGGGAGCAATTTCCTTAACTCCATCCAACCAATTGGCAAGCCATAATAAAGTGGAGGCATCTACTGTTTGTTGATTCTCAGATATAAGGCGAGCCCAATTAGCGAAAGTTCCAAAAGTATATGAATTTTCATTAATTGCAAGAGCTCCTTCCTTTTCTTGAGCTGCAGATCTAATGGGGTCTGCTAAGTCGTTTATTTCATCAATAGCATCCCACATCGCCTGTTCGGCAACATTAATAATCCCATTTTCAAGCTGATCCCTTAAACCGCGGCCCTGAACTCCAACAATTTCTGGGTCTCCGACTAAATCTACAGTCGCGAGAAGAGCAATTCCTGCATCAATATCTGCTTGGGTAGTATTTTGATCAAGTTCATAACCCCTTTGTAGCGCTTCTACAACAGCATAATATTCGGCATATTCTTCAAAAATAGCTTTTGTTTCTGCGGGCACTGAAGCAATATACGCCTGAGCTGCAGTTTCTGCAGCATCAAATAGAGACGCATTATTGTAAGTTGTTACTCCCGCTGCGTACATAGCAGTTGCAAGAATTACAAAATCATCTTCAGTAAGATCTAGCGAAAGAAGGTCTTGAGGGCCTTCCATAGCTTGAAAGTCCTTTGTCGCAAGCGCATCAATCTTTGCCTGTGACATTGCCGAGAGGGATACGTTAGTGCAGAAATTATTAATCATAGAGAGGGATATAGCCTGATCTCTAAAGTCGTAATTAGCACCTTCAACGGTGATTTCCTCGGAATAACCAGACATCGCAAGAAGGTTGGCTTTTAGAGCCGTTACATTCTTGGGCTGATCTAGCGGGTTGTTTGGATCATCTGGGTTTCCAGTATCTTCGGGGTTGCAGCCTACGACTGTAATCGCGATGATAACGGTTAGGATTGCTGCAATCAGCAATATAATCCATTTCTTCGTTTTCATTTTCTTTTCTCCTTTTTCATAAAATTCCTATTTTTAAAAAATAAGATTGCATATATTATAACATATCAATAAATGAGTTGTGCAATCCATTTATATGTATATTTAATAAAAATATTCTCTATTACTTAGAATAAATAAATAATTCATGCCATTAATTCATTATTATGAATAAAACATAGGCGGGTATAATCAAATCATATATTTTTGAATCTAACTTTTACTAAAATATTTCGAGCAAAAAGACAAAACAGAAAACAATAAGCATCTAGAATGAAAAATAAACGGATAGGACTATTATTCAACTAAATAAAATTGTAAAATATTAAGTAATAAGTTTTTAAAAACAAACACATTTTGTAAGAGAAGACTCATATTTTTATATTTTTTTGGGTGGTGTCATGAGAAGGATTAGTCTTAATGGAAAGTGGAATTTGATAAGTTCAGATGGAAAGGAAAGTTGCGAGGGAATGGTCCCTTCTTGCAACTTTTTGGATTTGTTTAGAGCAGGAATAATAGAGGATCCGATACTTGGGGATAATGAAGAAAAACTTCAATGGGTTAGTGATAAGATTTGGGAATATTCGAGGGAGTTTGAGCTTACTGAAGAGGATATCCGAAAAGAAAAAATAGCACTTGTTTTTGAACAGATTGATGGCCTTGCAACAATTATGATCAATGAAAAAGAAGCGGGAACAACTGCAAGCGCACATATTCTTTACGAGCTTGACATTAAGCCGTTTGTAACAGAAGGAAAGAATCAAATTAGCATCGTATTCGTTCCTCCATTTGATGAGATAAAGAGATTACAATCTGAGTTTAGGTTACCAAAAAGAGTTTTAGGGGAGCTTGGAAACCCTCATTTAAGATTTCCACAATATCATTTTGGATGGGACTGGGGTCCTCACTTTGTTTCTTGCGGTATTACCAGAGATGCATATATATTGGCATATGATAACAGATTGTCAGAGGTGAAAGTAAGCCAAAACCACGTGGAAGGAAGGGTGGAAATAACGGTTGAATCAAAGCCTGAGATTTTTGGAAATGAATTGAGTTATTCGGGCGAATTAACCTCTCCAAGTGGAGAGAATATTCCTCTTAGTTATGAGGGGAATATCGGGAAAGCTATTGTTGAAAAACCTGAGATATGGTGGTGTAACGGTTTGGGAAATCAACCGTTATATAAGCTAGTCAATAGGATGATTTATAAAGAAATCGTAGTTGATGAGGACGTCAAGAATATCGGATTAAGAACTATAGAATTATCTCTAGAAAAGGATTCTTATGGACAGGACTTTTGTTTTGTTCTCAATGGCGAGAGGATTTTTGCTAGAGGGGCAAATTGGATACCTACAGATATTTTCATTAATAGAACCACCCCAGAAGATTTAAATTTTTTAGTTAAATCTGCAAGAGACGCTAACATGAATATGATTAGGGTCTGGGGAGGCGGATATTACGAGAGAAATGCTTTTTATGATTTGTGTGATAAGTATGGAATCTTGGTCTGGCAGGATTTAATGTTCGCATGTACACCCTTCCAATGGGGGAGAAAAGATTTTTATGATTTGACAATTAAAGAACTTGAAACGAATGTTCGAAGATTAAGACATAGAGCCTCTTTGGCACTGTGGTGCGGAAATAATGAGATAGAATCTCTCAGTACTGATTGGAGAAAATATATGTTATCTCTAGTAGAGGACATGAGAAAATATTTTTATGAAGATATACCTAGCAAATTGAAAGAATTGGACGGAGTTACCCCATATTGGCCTACCTCCCCCGGAAGTGGAACTTTTATGAATGGTATGGACAGAGACGACATAGGAGATACACATATTTGGGCTGTATGGCATGGCCTCCAAAGACCAGAATATTATAACAAGAGGAAAACAAGGTTTTGCAGCGAGTTCGGTATGCAGTCTATGCCCTCACTAAACGCTATAGACCTATTTGCCCCAGGAAGTGGTGCTGATTTAAAATCTCATACTATGCTCCTACATCAAAAATGCAATAGCGGGAACAAGAAGATGAAATACTACATGAATCAAATGTTCTGGGAACCAAAGAAAAAAGAGCATTATGTATATTTTACCCAGATATTGCAGTCTGAATGCATGGAAACTGCACTAATTGGATGGAGGTTGATGAAGGGAGTTTGTAATGGTGCTTTGGTATGGCAGTTAAATGATTGCTGGGGGGTAAGCTCGTGGGCTGGAATAGACTACTACAACAATTTCAAAGCTCTCCACTATAGAACAAAGCATTTCAACTCTCCAATCGCAGTGTTTCCTGTATTAGAAGACAATGGGATTGTCATAAAAGGTATAAACGATACTCTAAGAGATGAAGAGGTCATTTTTAAGTTTGTAGTTGGCGATGTAGATAAAAAAGAGTTTATTGAAAAATCGCAGAAGACATTTCTTCCGAAAGGACAAATTAATGATATAGCTCTAATTGATTCTAAGGATTATCCGCTTAACGATAAGTCCTACGTTTTACTTATGCTTTATGACAAGTTAGGAAAGGAAGTCCTTCGAAAAGGTATATTCTTTAACAAGAAAGCCTCCAGAAGTTTACTTAAGGATGAAGTAAAGGTGGATATAGAGAAAAATGGAAATAAAGCATCGATACTAGTAAGTTCCCCCGTATATAAAAGGTTCGTTTCACTCAGGATAAAAGGAGAATCCTCTCCCTTTTCCGACAATTTCTTTGATCTATACCCTGGAGAAAGCAAACTAATCGAAGTTGAAACTAGTTTAAGTTTAGCTGAGATTAACGAGAGATTTTCTGTAACAAGTGTTTCAGATGTGGAACCTGGATTTTCTAGGCTTCATGACAAGATCGAAATGGTTAAGATATTTCTTATCCCTTTGAATTTTCTCTCATATATTTATCACACATTTATGATTTGATAAGAAATTAGTTAGATTCCTTGAAAGACTACCTGTGATATGTATACCAGGACTTTATGATTTGATGAGAAATTAGTTAGATTCCTTGAAAGATTACCGATATTATATAAACTTGAAATTTATGATTTTACGAGAAAATAGTTTAAAGTCCTAGAATTACTTCTGCGAAAAGATGTCCTAGTTGAATCTGTGATAGAGAATCGTAGTGAGCAAGATCAGGGGATTCGGGAGTAGGTTCGAGATTGTAGGTTAATCCATTCGCAATTGTATCGATATAATAATTGTTTTCCCCTTCCTCAGAAAAAGTTACTTTTGCATTGTTTATTGTTTGGTATTCAACCCAGTAGGGACTATCGCTGATACCTGCATCGATAAAGGCAAAATCACCCAGTTCCTCTCTTGCGGTAGCAACAAAACTACGGGTATTTTGGAGATAATTTTCAGCAACGCCAGAAAAAGCATCTGATTCCCCCTGCATCCAACACAACGCAATGATTTTTACGTTGTAATTTTTTTGAGAAAGATAATCTGTACATTCATTAGTAAAGCTGATGAAAACATTATATAAATCTTCTGAGGAGGGATTCCATTGGGTATGAAGGTTTGTTCCTCCGTAAGCAACCTTTACAATGCAATACTTTTCATCTGCGTCATCGAGTATCTCGGCCATTCCTATTTCCGGCCCAAACATTCCATCAGGGCGAGGAATGCTTAAAGAGGTTCTTACAAAACCGTTCGAATAACTGTTTCCGGTTATAATGAAATTGATATACACATCAAAACCTAAGTAGTATTTTTGATACTCTTCCGATTCAAGCTTGCTGTTTAAGATTTCAGTATATGCACAACCGTGAGCATTCGACTGCCCAGCAAGTAAAATAACATTCATCGTTTCACCATTTCCATCAGGAATTGAGTCAGAGGAAAAGTCATTATGTTCAATTGCATGGATATTTTCTTTGCAGCCTGAAATACCAAGCACAAGTCCGCAAACAAAAAACAAAACTATAAAAAAAGATATAAATTTTTTCAACACATATTTCCTTTTAATAGAGGAATAATTACTACTTGAAATTGTCAGATGGATGAGTGAAAGTACACCTTTATCAGTATATCAAAAGGAGAAATATTTAAAAAGGCCATTTTTAAGACATTTATGTCATATATTGTAATTCGCAATATATAAATGTAAAATATATAGAATAGTGGGTTATGATGCCCTAAAATGATTTGGCGGAGAGAAAATGTTTTTAGATAAAATTGCAAAAAAACTTTTAAAGGCTGGGCTATTTGATATCGAGGTCGGATTTGAAAACGGTTCAGTAGTTTTAAGAGGTGAACTAGATAGTTGGGAAGACATAGTCAACGCTGGAAGGCTGGCTGTGGATACTAAGAATTCACGAGGAGTAATTAATGACATCAAGCTAAAAGGCTTTGAGGAACCTCCTATGAAGATGCCTCTTTTGAATGATGATAAGTACGAAGGGAAAAAAGTAGATGTTTTAGTAATCGGGGGTGGGATAGTTGGTTGCTCGATTTTAAGAGAACTATCCAAATGGAATCTAACGAGTTTATTAGTGGATAAAGAATATGATGTTGCAGTTAACCAATCCTCTAGAAATGATGGGGAAATCCACCCTGGAATAGATCTTTCTCCGGATTGCATAAAAGTTAAATATAATTGTCGGGGAAACAGAATGTATCCCAAACTTTCCGAAGAGTTAGGCTTTACATTGAAGAGAACGGGACAATATGTTTTATATACTAAACCAATAGGCAGTCTTGTTTGGCCCATAATTAAGGCCAGAGCCAAAAAAAATGAAATAGCGATTGAAAATGTTTCCCAAAAAGAATTGAAGAAAAGACAGCCAAATGTTAGTGATGAGATTCATGGTGCAACATATTATCCTAACGTATATGTAGTAAGCCCATATGAGGTAACTATCGCTTTTGCCGAAAATGCCGTTACAAATGGGGCAGAGATTGCCCTTTCTACTGCAGTTATTGGAATGGAACACAAAGATGGGAAAATTTATTCAGTAAAGACTAATAGAGGAACAATATATCCGGAAGTTGTAGTAAATGCAGCCGGAGTATATAGTGACAGAATCGCCGAGATGGCTGGGGATAGATTTTTTACTATCCACCCGAGAAAGGGCGAGGAAATGATATTGGACAAAAAAGCCAGTGCATTGATGGATACGGTAATGGGAAGGTTCGATATTTCATCCTCGGCATCTCATACTAAAGGTGGCGGTATTTTAATAACTGCCGATAACAATCTCTTGCTGGGGCCTAACGCTGTAGAAACACCCTTGAGAGAGGATCTGTCTACTACCCCTGAAGGGATAGACATGGTTATTAAAAAGCAACAAACGTTGATGCCTAGAATTTCTAAAGGATCAATAATTACATATTTTGCTGGTGTCAGAGCGAGTACATATGAAGAACAATTTGTCATAGAAAGAAGCAAGAAAGTGGATAATTTTGTTCAAGCCGCTGGGATACAGTCTCCTGGAATAACTGCGGCCCCTGCAATTGCCGAAGATATTACTAAATATTGTATTGAAGCCATCGGCAAGAACATTTCGAAAAATGAAAAGTTCAACCCAATAAGAAAACCTATACCGAAAGTTAGGGAACTATCCACCGAAGAGAGGGACAAGCTTATTAAAGAAAACCCCGATTACGGTGTGATTATATGCAGATGCGAAGAGATATCAAAAGGGGAGATAATAGATGCTCTGAATTCACCTTTGAAAGTTCCAACAATTGATGGAATTAAAAGAAGAGTAAGAGCTGGAATGGGAAGATGCCAGGGAGGCTTCTGCTCCCCGCAAATTGTGAAAATAATAGCAGATCATGAGGGAATCTCAATTGATCAAGTTGCAAAAAAACAACAGGGAAGCGAGATTTTGGTAGCAAAAAATAAGGGAGAATAATATAAAATTATGGTCCGATATGGACGTAAGATTTAGGAAACTTGGAGAATAATATAAAAAATATAGTCGGAAAGTGAAACGAGATTCTGGTATCCCAATAGAAGAGAGAATAATATAAAATTATGGTCCAATACGGACGTAAGATTTAGAAATCTTGGGAAAAACGGACAATAATTAACAAGAAAATACTTAAGGTGGAAAAGGAGAGCCCATAATGTACGATGTTGTCGTAATAGGCGGGGGTCCAAGCGGACTGGCAGCAGCCGTTGAGGCGAAAAAAGAGGGGGCAAGCGTTCTTATTATTGAAAGAGAAGCTATGCTTGGCGGGATATTAAAGCAGTGCATTCATGACGGCTTTGGGCTAATTAGATTTGGTAAAAAGTTGTCAGGCCCCGAATACGCCGAGTTATATATCAAAGAAGTTAAAGATTTAGAAATTGAAACTAGGCTTCAGACTTTTGTTACCTCAATAAAGAAAAGCCAAGAAGGTTTTGAAATTATTGTGACCAGTTCAAAAGGAATGTCCACGATAGTGGCTAAAACCATTATTTTGTCTACAGGATGCAGGGAGAGAACAGCAAGACAGGTCTTTATCCATGGGACACGCCCGGTTGGTGTGTACACTGCGGGAACCGCACAGAACTTTGTAAATCATATGGGATATCTTCCCGTGAAAAAATGTGTCATATTGGGGAGCGGAGACATAGGTCTCATTATGGCTAGAAGACTAACTCTTGAAGGAGCAAAAGTATTGGGGGTCTATGAAATAAAATGCACTCCTTCAGGGCTTACCAGAAATATTCATCAGTGCTTAAAAGATTTCGATATACCATTATACCTTTCTTATACCGTTACAAGAGTTTTCGGGGAGCCTAGGCTTACGGGGATTGAGGTGGCTGAAGTAGATCAGTTTATGAGGGTTAAACCGGGAACTGAAAAATATATTGAATGTGATGGACTGATTTTATCTGTCGGGCTTATTCCGGAAAATGAGCTTGCAGAGACAATTGGGGTTAAGATTGACCCAAAAACCAAAGGCCCCGAGGTAAATGAAAAAATGATGACTTCTGTGGAAGGCGTATTTTCTTGCGGAAATGCGCTTCATGTCCATGATTTAGTCGATTATGTGTCTGAAGGATCTGCAACAGCGGGGAAAAACGCTGCAAAATATGTGGGGACAAAGGAAAACGAGGCCAATGTCTCTTCGGAAGGAATGCTTAGTTTAGTTCCACAAAGAATAACCGAAGGTGAGCACGAGATAATTTTCTATTTCCGCACTCTTTGCGACAGGAAAAAGGCGACATTAACCATTACTGTCAATGGAAACGAAGAGAATAAGATAGTAAAGAAGTACACCAATCTATTGCCTCCGGAGATGGAAAGAGTAAAGCTGAAGCTTAATGTTAAGGGTGGAGATAAAGTCCATTTTAAACTGGAAGGAGAATAACATGGAGATGGTATGCATTGCCTGCCCGAATGGATGCAGGTTGAATATAGAGAAAAACGAGGATGGAACTCTCTTAGTAACTGGAAACAAATGCCCCAAAGGCATTGTATTTGCAAACGAGGAAATTTTAGCTCCCAAAAGAAGCGTATGTACTACCGTTAGAACAACTTACAAGAAGTTGCCTGTAGTCCCAGTTAGGACAGATGGGGAAATTCCTAAAGAGAAAATATTTGATTTTGTAGAGGAAACAAAGAAAATTGTTTTAGATAGGCCATATGCGTTTCAAGAATCGGTCATAGAGAACTTGTTTGGCTTGGGAATAAACGTTGTTTGCTCGGTTGATATGAATAGATTGGTAGGAGAATAAACGTTATTTACTCGGTTGATATGAATAGATGGGTAGATGAATAAACGTTGTTTGATTGGTTGATATAAATAGATTAGTAGGTGAATAAAGGCTGTTTGCTCGGTTGATATGAATAGATTGGTCGGTGAATAAAGGCTGTTTGCTCGGTTGATATGAATAGATTGGTAGGTGAATAGAAAGAATAGATTTCTGGTTAGCAATTAGAGAAATTAATGCTAAGAGATAGCAAATATATAAAAAAATAAGGGGAAAAGGCCACGGGCCAAAAACAGGAGGAAGAAATGAATAAACCATTGGTACTTTCAATCGATATCGGAACCCAGAGTATCAGAGCTATGTTATTCGATAAGGAGGGTAATCTGCTTCACAAAGCAAGAGTTGCGTTTAATCCGTATTATTCGCTTAAGTTCGGCTATGCTGAACAAAAACCAGAATTGTATTGGGAAAAGTTATTGGAAGCAGTTAATGTCGTTAGGCAAGAGAGCGGAGAAAAATGGAAGGATGTTATAGGAATAGCCCCCACTACCATGAGGGATGTTTGCATCCTTTTGGACGGGGAAATGAAACCACTAAGAGATGCCATTCTTTGGATGGATAGAAGAGAGGCAGAGGTCCCGAATATGCCTGGGAAAACCAAAGCACTTTTCAAGATGGTGGGAATGTATGAAACTGTGAAAAAGACTGCCTCCGGAATACGTGCAAACTGGATAGCCGATAATGAGCCTGAAATATGGGAGAAGGCAAAGAAATTTGTTATGCTTTCAGCATACATAAACCTTAAGTTGACAGGAAAATTAGTTGATTCAGTAGCTTCTACCATTGGGCATATACCTTTTGACTATAAAAATAAGACTTGGTTTAAGGAAAATAATCTTCAAAGGCCTATGTTCAAAATGTCTCTCGACATGCTGTATGATTTGGTTAATCCTGCAGAAAAACTTGGGGGATTAAGTAAAGAAGTTGGGGATGCAATGGGGCTTCCAGAGGGTCTCCCGGTAATTGCAACCGGAAGCGATAAAGGTACAGAGACTTTAGGAACTGGTTGTGTTAGCGAAAATATCGCTTCTCTCAGTTTTGGAACCACTGCTACGGTACAGATGACCACCCAAAAATATGTGGAACCAATTGCTTTTTTACCTGCTTATCCTGCCGTTTACCCACATAGATATAACCCTGAAATACAGATATACAGGGGGTATTGGATGATCTCATGGTTCATTGAACAATTTGGATATTCTGAAAAAGCTGAAGCTAAAAATGCGGGAATTACAGCAGAAAAGTACATGGATAGATACATTAATGATATACCTGCAGGATGTGAAGGATTGCTAGTTTCCCCTTATTGGGGAGCAGGTCTTAGACACCCCGAGGACAGAGGCGCAATAGTGGGATTTACTGAATCGCACACTAGAGGCCATGTATATAAAGCGATGATTGAAGGAATAAATTTTGCTCTTATGGAAGGGACAAAAAGCCTTGAGAAAAAGACTGGAGTAAAGGTAGAGAAGGTTGCTGTTTCAGGGGGTGGAACCTCTTCTTGTGAGGTGTGTCAATTGACAGCTGACATGTTTGGAGTTCCTGTAGTAAGAGTGCAAACATATGAGACAAGCGGACTGGGAGCGGCGATTTGTGGGTTTGTAGGACTTGGAGAATTTAAAGATTTCGATGAGGCAATCGGATCAATGGTGCACCACCAAGAGCCATTTATCCCTGATCTTGATAAACACAATCTGTATCAGAGATTGTTTGAAGAAAGATATGTAAAAGTACCCAAGAGGTTAAGACCAATATTTAGAGATAAGAACAAAGAGTTTGATGGTTTAAAGAGAAAAATCAAATAGAGGAGGTAACAAATGTCAAAACCATATAAAGATTTTCGTCCCCCATTCGTGGAAGAACAGGCACCCAAAGGCTCATATAGGGAGATATTTAAATGGGGTAGTCCAACAGGATATAAGGTCCCCAAAGAGACCCTGTATAAGCTGATAAAAGAGATATTTGAATTGACTGATGAGGATTTTAAAGAGCCTATTGACTTAGGCTATGATCAAGTCGATTATGACATTCCGATTAAACTAACCGAGAAGCAAATTACTGAGCTTAGCAAGATTGTAGGCCCCGAAAATTTGAAGAAAGACCCATATTCAAGATTATCCGTAGCTTATGGAAAGACAATGTATGACATACTAAGACTGAGGAGAAAGGTGGTAGAGAATGTTCCCGATGTCGTACTATATCCTGCCAGCAAAGAACAAATTGAAAAAGTTGTAGAGTATGTTAGCCAGGAGAATATTCCACTTTATGTTTATGGCGGAGGATCTTCCGTTACCAGGGGAACTGAGTGTATGAAAGGTGGAGTTTCCTTGGATATGAGAAAGAATTTTAACAAGGTTATTAAGTTCAACGAGATTAATCAAACCATCACTGTTGAAGCTGGTATGAGTGGCCCAGATTTGGAAGCTCACCTCAGGAATGCAGTAAATGAATTTGGAGCAAAGAGAGCATATACTTGTGGGCATTTTCCACAAAGCTTTGAGTATTCATCCGTAGGCGGGTGGACTGTTACTAGGGGAGCTGGGCAAAACTCAACATACTATGGCAAAATTGAGAACATAGTATTAGGCCAAGAGTACGCTACACCAGTAGGAATTATTAAAACAAATGATTACCCCGCTAAGGCAACAGGCCCAGACATAAACCAAATAATGATGGGAAGTGAAGGGACTTTCGGAGTTCTTACCCATGTTACTTTGAAAGTGTTTAGATGGATGCCTGAGAACCAGTTCAAGTATAGCTTTATGTTCCATACCTGGCAGGATGCACAGAATGCTGCAAGAGAAATTATGCAATCAGAGTTTGGAAATCCTTCAGTTTTTCGTATATCCGATCCCGAAGAAACCGAGCTCATGATGAGAATGTATGGAGTTGAAGATATTCCGATAGTACCTCAATTACTTTCAATGAAAGGCTTTAAACAAAATGAAAAATGCTTGATGCTTGGCTGGAGCGACGGGGAAAAAGGCTTTTGCAAGAACCAGATAAAAAATGTTAAGAAAATCTGTAAAAAGTATAAAGCGATGGGACTAACGGGTATTCCGACAAAAGCATGGGAACATGGTCGTTTTTCTGACCCATATTTAAGAGACAATCTTCAGGATTTTGGGATAATGATCGATACTTTGGAATGCAGTGTGAACTGGGATAATATGCAACATGTATACGAAACTGTCCGGGCATACTGTAAGTCGAGACCCAAGACAGTTGTGACTACCCATATATCCCACTCATATCCTCAAGGCGCTAATCTCTATTTTATTTTTATCGCAAAAATGACTGATTTTGATGAGTTCTTGGATTATCACAGAGGAATACTAGACCACATTCAAAAATCTGGAGCAGCCATGAGTCACCACCATGGAATAGGCAAAATGTTTGCTCCCTGGTTAGAGGGACAAATTGGTAGCAACCAAATGGATGTATATAAAGCACTTAAAAAACACTTTGATCCAAACAACTTAATGAATCCAGGTGGAACTATTGGGGTGGACTTAACCGAAGAGCAAAAAGTTTTTAAACGTCCGAAGTGGTAATTAAATTTTCATAAATTTTTAACTTTTAAATGCTCGCAGAACGCGAGCATTTTTTAAATCAAAAAGCATGTTTAATAAATTATAAAAATAATTAAATTGAGGGACTTAATCATTTTTGCTGGATGATATCTTTTGCATTATGGTCTATAAAGTATTAGTATTATATCGTGTGCTTTAAGACAGTAATGGTGACACAATATATAACGGAGGTGGGATATGAAAACGGTACCACAATTAATATATGAGAGATATACGCTTGAACGAGCTGGAAAAGCTTTCGAGGTTTTTAAGCAAGAATATGAAAAGGCTGAGTGTGCAGAGGGTGTTATACAAGCTAGAGAAAATCTGATAAAAGAAATTAAGAGTTTCTCTACTGCTTCTTCTCTTGCAAACATGAGGTTTACTCTTGACTCAAGAGATGAATTCTACAAGGGCGAAAGGGAATATTATGATGAGATAGGTCCCTTGGTAATGAACTATATGAGCGAATACGGGAAGATGATGCTAGAAAGCAAATTCAGAAAAGATTTGGAAAGAAAAATGAATCCCGTATTGTTTAAAATGTGGGAAGTTGCGGCTTTAGCTCACGATCCAAAGATTGTCGAAGAGGAACAAAAAGAGAATGCCATTGTAACTGAATATAACATGCTGATGTCCCAAATGCAGTTTGATTACCAGGGAAAGAAAGTCCCATTATCTTTGGTTAGAGGGGATTTGACCAATAAGGATAGAGAAGTCAGAAAGCAAGCTGCAGAATCGATAGGAAAGGGTTTGCAGGCAAATGCAGAAAAACTTGACGAAATTATGGATAGACTGGTTAAAATCAGAGATTTACAGGCTAAAAAGCTGGGATACAAGGACTTTATTACTTTAGGATATTACAGGATGGGAAGAATTGACTATAACCGGGAGATGGTGGCAGATTTTAAAAAGAATGTTTTAAATTCCATAGTTCCCATAGTAAAGAAAATGAAAGAAGATCTAGCAAAAGAAATGGGGATAGATAAAATCATGCTCTACGATAATGAGGTGTATAGCTTGACTGGCAATCCTCGCCCAAAACTCGATAAAGAAGGAATTTTCAAAGCTGCCCAGGAAATGTATAACGAAATGAATCCTGAAATAGGTGCATTTATGAAAAAAATGATTGCAACCGAGGCATTTGATGTCGATTCGAGAGATGGAAAATGGGGAGGAGGATATTGCACTGAGTTTGCCGATTATGAACAGGTATTTATACTTGCCAACTTTAATGGCTCTGCCGATGATGTGGATGTTGTAACCCATGAATTTGGACACGCATTTGCTATGGAACAGGCTTTTCAATATGGTGATTTTGAGATGGGAGTCGGAGGAATGGAAACTGCCGAGTGTCACTCAATGAGTATGGAATATCTGTCTTGGAAATACATGGATAAGTTTTTCGAAGATGTAAAAGGATATAAAAAGAGACACCTTTCTGAAGGGTTAAGTTTTCTTCCTTATGGAGTAATTGTGGACGAGTTCCAACATAAAATATATGAGAATCCAGAACTTACGCCTGCCGAGAGAAAAGCGGAATGGAATAAGCTTGAAAGTAAATATCGTCCATATATGTCAACAAAGGGAATCCCATATTTAGAAGAGGGAACCAGATGGCAATTCCAAATGCACATCTTTGAGACACCTTTCTATTACATCGACTATGTATTAGCCAGTACCGTTGCAATGGCTTTTCTTGTCGCCTCAAGAAAAGACTACGATTTGGCTCTGAAGAAGTATATAGAGCTGTCTAGAGCAGGTGGAACAAAGTTCTTTAGTCAACTTGTTAAAGATGCAGGTGTTGCATATCCCTTTGGCAAAGGAACTTTAGAGGAGCTCGGAAAAGAAATATTAAGGATTTTGGAAGAACTGAAGTAGACCAGGATCAATAACTAAGAAGCGAAAAGTGAGAACACTGATAATTTAATTTTTGGATGCTCCCAGGGAAATGCTGGGCTTACTAAATAATTATTTAGATTTAGTTGATTGGCACTTTTCGAAGAAAATAATCTGATTGTATGGTTTTTGGGGGAGCACTATGCTATGACCAGAAAAATCAGATTGTTATGAAAGCATCATTTGGATGCATGCATGGGTATAAAAATAAATGAAAAGGATTTTACAAATTTTTGCTCCGGACAAGAACAAGATTGTGCTGTCATCGTTTTTACTTCTTGTCAATGTGCTGACTAGCTTGGCTTTGCCAACACTTCTTAGCATGATTGTGGACAACGGGATAAATAAGCTTGATTTCCCATATATTTTGAGGTTTTCGATATATATGCTGATTTTGGCTGTCATCGGGGCAGTTACTATGATATTTGCAGTAAAACTGCTTGCCGAAATTTCGGCAGGTTTTTCCACGCGCCTCAGAATCATGACTTTCGAAAAAGTAAATACTCTTTCCTTCAAAAAAGTTAATGAAATAGGAACGGGCGCTTTGCTAACAAGATCTACAGAGGACGCTTGGATAATAGAGCAGGTTGCCTACGGTGCTATTCGCAGTCTTGTCACAATTCCTGTGACAATTATAGGCGGAACTTTACTCGCATTTTTGAAAGATTGGACACTTGCCATAATTATGTTTTCCTGTGTTCCGATTCTGGTTGCTGTTGTATTATTCATTGGGAAAAAGACGGTCCCACTCTGGGAGACTGCAGATAAATATATAGATACTCAAAACGCAACCATAAAAGAAAGATTGACGGGCATAAGAGTTATACGCGCTTTTAACAGAGAAGATAGGGAAAGAGAAAAAGCAAAAAAAGCTACTATGTCTATGGCTGAAAATATAATTAAAGCGAATGTAAGGATTGGTTTAATTTCCCCTCTATCAATAATGTTATTAAACCTCATTGTTGTCGCAATTTTATTTATTGGAACAATGAAAATGCAAAACCCCTACAGCCTTCTTAGTGCAGGTGATATTCTTGCGGTTATAGAGTATGTGGCATTTGCGATGATTGGGATTATAAACATTACTTTCTCAATTGCAATGTTTCCGCATGCTCAAGTCAGTTACCGTAGAATTTGTGAGGTTTTAGATGCAGAAAGCATTCCCGCACCTTCCGACCTTGACCTTCCTGCTCTGGAAGGAAATATCAGATTTGATAATGTTGGCTTTGTTTTTGAAAACGCAACTAATCCTGCCGTAACAGAGATTTCTTTAGAAATTAAGAAGGGAGATAGAATAGCCTTTATCGGAGGGACTGGAGCAGGTAAAAGCACAATTGCCAATCTTTTGATGGGTTTTTACCCAAGAACTACTGGCGAAATATATTTTGATGATGTCCCCATGAACGACATGAGTGTTCAGAGAGTGAGGAAGAATATTAGTTGTGTCCTTCAAAAGGCTACTATTTTTGAAGGAACCATACGGTCAAACATTGAGCTAGGAAAATCTGGGGCAAGTGAGGAAGAAGTGCTCAATGCGATTAAGATAGCTCAGATTTCAGATTTTGTTAAAGAACAAAAAGAAGGTATTGAATATCCTATCCAACCCATCGGAGCCAATTTATCCGGGGGTCAGAAACAGAGAATTTCAATTGCCAGAGCTCTTCTGAAGGAAGCACCTATTTACCTTTTTGACGATAGTTTCTCTTCCTTAGATTTTTTAACAGAATCGAGAATAAGGATGAAATTATCCAAAGTTTTAGCAGGGAAGACTCAAATATATATAACCCAAAGGGTTGCCTCAGCAATGACTTGCGACATGATATATGTTATAGACAAAGGAAGAATAGTGTCCTCGGGTAAACACAAAGAGTTGCTTGCCAAATCCACTATTTATCGAGAAATATATAATTCCCAGACCGGAGGTAATAATAATGGATAACATTAATAATATCTCCCAAGAGAACATTTCCGAAGACTTGAAAATGGATGGGCAAGTGACTGAGCCTGGAAAGGATAATAATCCCTCCAGCGATGGTAAAAAGAAAATGAAAAAAGAAAAGAAAGTTAATGACCACATTATATTAAGGTTAATTAAGGAAGCAAAGAAAATAAGGGCAGGGATTCTTCTCGGAGCTCTTTTAGCTGTGCTTGTTATTGCCTGCAATATGGCAGCTCCTAGATTAGTTAGTATAATCGTTGAGGAAATGAATAAGTTTTACTTGTTAAGACAGAGTGGCGGGGTAGTAGGTTCTCTGATTGCAAGTGTTGCCGATATTCTGATAATAACCTTTGTGGTGTATGCGTCAAAAGGAGTTCTTCAATATTTGAAGATGTTAGTAATGAACTTCACTGTCAGCCGTCATTTCACCTGTGCTATAAGAATTCAAATGTCGGATAAGATCAAAAATCTGCCGGTAAGCTACGTTGATAAAACTCAGCCTGGGCTACTTCTTTCAAGAATGACTGAAGATGTTTCTACGATGGGTAACACAATCCACAACATTTTCGACACATTAATGTTGGGGGTGATCCAGGTAATAGGGGTTTCGGTAATGATGTTTATTGTCAACTGGGAACTTGCCATTGTAGTAATTGCAATTGTCCCCCTTTCCATTTTTTTGGCAATAATGATTAGCAAAAGAAGCGAAAAACACTTTGAAAAACTGCATGCAAAAATAGAAAAGATGTATACCTGCGTGGAGGAAACATATTCAGGATATGCAACTATCAAGGCATATAACGTGGAGGAAGCCCGGGAAAAACAAGCCAGAGAAATAAACAAAGAAATATTTGAGTCAGAGAAGAAAGGTATTACTATTTCCTCAATGGTTGGGCCACTCATTACCTTAACCAATAGCATAGCATACGTTTTAATTTGCCTTATAGGAGGATATCTTGCAGTTCAAGGAAGCATAACGCTTGGAGGGGTTGTTGCTATTATACTGTATTCAAAGCAGTTTGCAGCTCCACTTGAACAAATCTCCGAAGGAATAGCAAGTATGCAAAGAGTAAAGGCCGCGTCAAGAAGGGTTTATCAGATGCTTGACCAAGAAGAGCTGAAGGAAATATCAGGTGACATGCCAGCGGAGATACAGGGAAATGTCAAATTTGACAAAGTCTGTTTCAGTTATTCTCCAGAAAAAACTTTGATCGAAGATTTAGATATTGAGATTAAGAAAGGACAAAAAGTAGCAATAGTAGGCCCCACAGGTGCTGGAAAGACCACAATTGTCAATTTGCTCATGCGCTTCTATGATATTCAAAAGGGGACAATATCCATTGATGGGGTAGATATTTCTAAGGTTTCCCGTGAGAGTGTAAGAGATTTATTTTCCATGGTTTTACAAGACACATGGCTATTTAAAGGTACGATATTTGAAAATGTGGCTTATGCAAAAGATGGCGCTACAAGGGAAGAGGTTGTCACTGCATGTGATAGCGCTTATGCCGATCATTTCATCCGAACTTTTCCCAAGGGTTATGATACAGAAATTGATGAAGGGACATCCAATTTATCAGGAGGACAAAAGCAACTAATCACTATAGCCCGAGCGTTTCTCTCCGAACGTTCTCTGTTAATTCTCGACGAGGCAACTTCAAATGTTGATACCCGTACAGAAATACTGATACAAAAAGCCATGGATAAACTTATGAAAAATAAGACAGCCTTTGTCATTGCCCATCGTCTTTCAACAATAGTTAATTCTGACCTGATCCTCGTAATTGACAATGGATCAATCGTGGAAATCGGCACGCATAAGTCTCTTCTTGAAAAGAATGGCTTTTACGCAGAAATATATAACAGTCAATATGCAAATTAATTGGGTGATTGAGGAATATCGTGAGAAAGAGGAAAGAACTCTACAAAGAATTTAAATTAGAATATTACGAGGAAAATGGAAAGAGAAAATCTAGAGTAGTTTATACTGGGGATTATTTCTTGTTGAACTTAGATATTGCCCAAGCAAAACGAACACGTATTGAATTTATAATTTATGCGATTGTTGTCAATGCTTTTTTATTTGGATCTTTGTTCATTGATACTCTTTCGGGATATAAAATGTATATAGTCATTCCTCAGATTCTTTCCTTTGCAATGAGCCTTATTTTTTTGTATTTCTTTTCCCCCTTTTTATTAGGGTTAAGAAAATTCAATTCAAAACAAAAAGAAGACGTTTTTGTCGCGCCTAAAGGATATTTGATTTCGAAGGTTGCTCTTATTTTTTTTACAGTAATTGCGCGAATTGTTATGATTTCAGTTGAAATAAACACATATGATTTAACGACAGAAATAGTTTTGCTGGGTCTCTTGGCTTTATGTCTCTTGGCTTCAGTTCGAGAGCTGTCCATTTTTACAAAATTAAAACTTTCAAAGGAAGAAAAGACAGCAGATTCTACTGAAGAAGATTTTTACCATCAATAAATCCTTTTAGATTAATTTAAAAACATAAATTATTAGTAAAAACAAAAAAAATATGCCAAAGAGGCATTGTTTTTTAAATCATTTTTCATTGACGGCACGCGTGCGCGAATTAATTTTCATAATATATTGACAATAATCGGAAATTTGTAGTAAACTTTCAATTACAATGCACAAATTATAACCAATAGTGCAAATATTTAGGAGGAGAGAAAAATGAAAAAAGGCAAATTGCTATTACTTCTTGTCATTATACTGAGTTTAATTCTCACAATGACGGTTGTAGGGTGTAAACCTGAAGAAGAGCCGCCGGTTGAAGAGCCACCAATCAATACTGTTGATTTGGATGAAGTCATTACTAAGACGGCCCCTGCAGTTGTTTACCCAGAGTACGACGGTGCCGATACACTTGTTGTAGGGTACAGCTATTTCAGTAATAAGTTCAGCCCATTCTTTTCGAAGACTGCATATGATCAAGACGTGGCTTCGATGACCCAAGTCGGTTTATTGACAACTGACAGACAGGGCGCTGTTATTATGAATGGTATCGACGGAGAGACCAACAATTACAATGGGACTGATTATCTATACAAAGGTATTGCTGACTTTGATGTGACTCAAAACACAGATGGGACTGTCTATTATGATATCGAGATTAGAGATGATTTATTCTTCAGTGATGGCGTACATTTAACAATTGATGACGTCATTTTCTCGATGTATGTATTATCAGATCCGAGTTATGATGGAAGTTCATCGTTCTATGCTCAACCTATTAAAGGTATGACTGAATATAGAACTGGCGTTACAAGCGATGTATATGATATTTACGCAACAAAAGCTGATGCTATTCTTGCGGCTGATTATGAAGGAGCCGTTACGGAGGCCTTTACAGAAGCTGAACAAACTACATATTGGGGCGCAGCATTTGATGCAGCAGGACTGAAATTTACCCAAGAAATTATTGATTATGTGAATAAAACTTACAATAATGCTACTTATGCAGCATATATGGGCGCATATGATAACCAAGACATTACTGGCAGCGAAGCTTTGCAGGTTGCTTTTGGTATGAGAATGTGGGGATTCGGTAGCTGGACAAATGGATATGAGTTAAATGCTACTGGCACCACTGGTCTAGTCGGGGAAGCATATAAAAACCTTTATACTCCATGCTTAGAAGCTGAAGCAGTATTTGAAGCTGGGGAAGAAGGAAGTGGCGAGTTCTATAAGAGAGCTACTGCTGCTACATTAGACACAGACCTTTATTACATTTCCTCAAACGATCCAGTATATGTTGTCACAGCTTATGTAGGAGATAGGTATATTGCCGTACCCGATGGCGGATTCCAAGATGCATTAGGAAACGTATATGATTTTGAAGAAACTATTCCCACAGTGAATGACTATTGGACTAACATCGTTGAATCATATGGAAAAGCTGATCCGGGTAATGCTGGTACAGGAATTCAATATGAAAGTGCTGGCGCAACATTTGTTGATTTAGTAAAAGAAGAGTTCATTAAATTAGAAGGTCCAAATGGAATGACTGGTGGAGCGATATCTAAAGTTTCTGGAATTCAAAAAACTGGTGCGTACACAATGAGAGTTGAAATGACCAAGTTTGATGCCACAGCGATTTATCAATTAGGTATATCAGTTACTCCTTTGCATTATTATGGAAGCAGAGCTAACTATAAATATACTGAAAATAAGTTTGGATTCACTAAAGGTGATCTTTCCTCAGTAAGAGCAAAGACAACCTCTCCTATGGGCGCTGGACCTTATAAATATGTTGAATTTGAACAAGGTGTAGTTGCTTTCGAAAGAAACGGATTGTATTTCAAGGGTTGCCCTAAGATTACGAATATCCAATTCAAAGAAACTGCAGATGCAGATAAGATCCCTGGAACAGTAGGAACAACATTTGATGTTACCGATCCTAGCTTTAACTTGACTGCTGCCGCAGCTATCGAAGCTGAAAATAGCAATAGCGAGTTGACTGGAAATATTATTACCACAAGTTTAGTTGATAACCTTGGGTATGGGTACATTGGAATCAATGCTGACAATGTAAAAGTTGGAACTGATAAAGATTCCGAAGCATCCAAAAATTTGAGGAGAGCACTCGCAACCGTTCTCGCTGTTTTACGTGAGCCTGCGATCAATTCTTATTATGGTGCACAAGCTTCCGTAATTAACTACCCCATTTCCAATACTTCATGGGCTGCTCCGCAACCCGCAGATGAAGGATATGCTCTTGCATACTCTTTGGATATAAATGGAGACCCAATTTATACAGCAGGAATGGAACAGGCCCAGAGAGAAGATGCAGCAGTAGCTGCAGCTGTAGAATTTCTTACCGCAGCTGGCTACACATTTGCTGGTGGAGTAGCTACAGCGGCTCCTGAAGGTGCATCCCTTACATACGAGATAATTGTTCCTGGAGAAGGAACTGGAGATCACCCAGCGTTTGCAATTATTACCGCAGCAGAAGCCCTTTTTGCAGAAATTGGTATTACATTAGATATAAACGATCCCGCTAATTCAAATGAACTTTGGACAGCTATCGAATCTGGTGTACAAGAAATGTGGGCAGCAGCTTGGGGCGCAACAATCGATCCAGATATGTACCAAGTTTACCATAGTTCTAACGTTGTTGGCGGTGGTGGAACCGAGAGCAATCACTATGGAATTCAAGATGATGAACTGGATGAATTGATTTTGGCGGCCAGAGAGAGTGCGGATACTGCATATAGAAAGGGCGTTTATAAAGAATGTCTTGATATAATCTTAGATTGGGCAGTAGAAGTACCTACCTATCAGAGAAAGAATGCAGTTATATTCAGCACAGTAAGAGTTGATATGGCTTCAGTTACTCCAGACATCACAACCTTCTGGGGTTGGATGAATGATATCGAAGAACTTGAGATGAATTAATTTTCTCCTTGAGAAGGGAGAGGTACTTTTTACCTCTCCCTTTTATAGGGTTTTTCATTAGTTTATTTTTATACGTTTAATCTTGATTCTGAATTCAGAATCATTTATTTTTGCGACAATAAAATAGTTTTAGGGAAGGCGAGATGCTAAAGTTCATAGTAAAAAGATTGCTTATAAGTATTGTTATATTATTTTTTGTTATGCTCATTGTTTATACTTTAATGCATTCTTTACCAACTAGCTATGTGGAACGTATGGCAAGAGAACTCGCCACAAAACCCGGGAGCCAAAAAAGTGCGGCACAATGGCTTGTTGAGCTTAATGCTCAGTATGGAATGGACAAAGGCGTAATTCCCGGATTCTTTGTGTGGATTGGCCAAGCGATCAAGGGTAATTTCGGAGATAGTTGGTATTACAGTATTCCGGTAGTTGATGAATTCAATAAAGTCATTTGGAATAGTTTTTATCTTGGTGTCGCAGCGTTTATTTTAGAAATATTTATTGCTATACCTCTTGGTGTAGTGGCGGCGAAGAAGCAATATAGTGTTACTGATTATTCGGTAACGGTGGTTTCCCTGATCGGGATTTCTTTACCCACTTTCTTTGTTGCAACAGTATTAAAGCTAATTTTCTCTGTAAAACTTGGTTGGTTTGAAATTAGCGGAATGCGAGGTAGAGATTTTGCCAGCCTAACAGAAGTACAACAATTTTTTGATGTTGCATCACATTTTGTGATGCCAATAATTACATTGACAGTAATAAGCATTGGTGGGTTGATGAGGTACACCCGTACAAATATGTTGGAAGTATTGAACTCCGATTATATTCGTACAGCTCGTGCAAAAGGGTTGCCGGAACGGAAAGTTATTAATCACCATGCTTTTAGAAATACATTGATTCCTTTGGTTACTATAATGGGAGGGTCCCTCCCAGGTCTCTTTGCGGGGGCTTTGATAACTGAAACCCTATTTGCGATAGAAGGAATAGGATTTGCTTCTTATCATGCTATGATTTCGGGTGATATCCCGTTTACTATGTTTTATTTGTCTTTTATGGCTATATTGACTCTTTTGGGAAATTTGATAGCGGACATACTTTATGCTGTGGTAGACCCGAGAGTGAGGATTAATTAAAGGTGCGAGCTATGAAAAGAGACATGACAAAATTAGAAAATATTAAAGAAGAGGACTTAAACGACGTGAATAAAGTCAACAATGCTCCTGAAATTGATGAGAAACCGCCAGGTGATATACCTCAGCAGGCACTTGACGACACCAGAAGGGTAAAAATAATTTCTCCGGGACTATTAGTTGCAAAAAGATTTTTTAGAAATAAGCTTGCAATCGTTGGGCTTTCTCTACTTATTTTTATGTTCGGCTTTTGTTTTTTAGGAGGATGGATTATACCCTATAATCAAAAAGAAGTCTTCTATAAGTACGATTTTATTCTCTTTGATTACGGAACTGCTACTGAGAGAGTTTCTTATGAAAACTATCTCTTACCGGATTCTCCAGAGATTCATTATTCTGTGAGGCACAGAATGAATACATACATCTCTCAAATGGGAGAAAGCTCCTTGACAGAGCTAGCTGTCACAGATACAACCGAAGATGCAAATGCATATATTGTGAGAAAACTAAATGATGAGATATTTACTCTGAATTATGAGGATATTGAGCAGGTTGCTACCTACCAAAATCAATTATTCTTCGCTGATTATGATACCCAAACCGACACCCTATCTACTGAAGAAGTAATAGGAAATGAAACACTTTTTAAGAGTTTGATTTCTGCCGCAATTCCTGCCCCCATGACTTTTTCATATTCCGGAGATGATTTTTTAATTAGAAAGGGAAGCACTAAGAATGGTTATAAAGTGTATAAAGAATTGGCGGATGGGGTCTTTGAATACGGTGGAGATCCCTTAGGAAGTGAATTTGAAAATGCTCTAAAGTCTAATCTCACAAATGAGTCTTTTCTCGTTAGCGGGAGGACTTTTATATTGAGCAGCGATGGTCTAGGAACATATACAATATCTGAGGATTTCGGTGAGAAGGTCTCACTATTTTCTAGCACTTTAGTGTTTGACCGATATGATATTGAAGGACCGGATATCTCCTCGGCCTTTAAATTAGCTGCTTTTGATGCGATAGGCAACAACATTACCCCTTTTTCTTTCGAGGGGAAAACATACTCTTTGGAAACAGATTTAGATGATGGGAGAATAATTATTTCGGATACTTCTGAGACAGACCCCGTTCCATATGTGAAAACCAACACTTTTGTTGTTAGAAGATACAACGGAGAGGATTCTTTATCAATGGACTTCAAACAAAAAGTCAACATTGCTGTAGATGAAATGAAAGACAATTCTATTACAAAAACCGACTTCACATATTATATGGAACTACTAGATGAAGAAGGAAACCCACAATTAGATGAGGAAGGCGCGCCAGTATATGGAGAATCCGCATTTATTATGGAAAGAAAATTGGATAATTTTGTATTAAGAAATTATCAGGAAAAATACTTAATTGATATCTATGGAGCTCCTTCTAGTCAGCACCTTCTTGGAACAGATTCAAATGGAATGGATGTTCTAACCAGAATGATGTACGGAGGAAGGATTTCCTTGATTATTGGGTTTGTTGTAATATTCCTCTCAATATTCTTAGGAGTGATAATGGGCGGAATAGCAGGATATTTTGGCAAGTGGATAGATAATTTGATTATGAGGCTAGTTGATATATTTTATTGCATCCCTACAATGCCAATATTGATTATTATGGGAGCTTTATTTGATTCATTAAGAATAGATCCATATGTAAGAATAATGTACCTTATGATAATGCTAGGAGTTTTAGGCTGGTCAGGTATTGCAAGACTTGTAAGAGGGCAAATATTATCTTTGAGAGAACAGGAATTTATGCTTGCTACTGAGGCTACTGGTCTCAAGGCATCACGAAGAATTTTTAGGCACCTCGTTCCCAATGTAATGCCACAGCTAATAGTAAACGCTACAATGGGGCTTGGTGGAATTATTCTTACAGAATCGACTTTGTCATTCCTTGGTCTTGGAGCAAAATATCCTCTAGCAACCTGGGGTGCAATGATTAACTCGGTTAGTACCGCATCTGCAATGGTTGCATATACATATATTTGGATACCGGTAGGATTGTTAATTTGTTTAACAGTTATAGCGTTTAATTTTGTCGGTGATGGGCTACGTGATGCCTTTGACCCCAAAATGAAGAGATAGGAAGGCGTGATATGGAAAAAAAGAAAATAAATATTAAAATCCTATCGTTTTTGAAAGAAAAGAAGGAACAGATATTTAATAAAGAATCAAATTATATTTCAGCAAAAGAATCTGCTAAGATATCCAGAAAAAATAGAAAAATCACCAACCAGATCGAAAAGCAAAGAAAGAGAAGAAATATTCCGGAAAATGAATATATTACTCAAATGAAAAATGCAGAAAATGTGGTTGAGTTTGACAATGTTCACACTTATTTTTTCACTGATATAGGGACAGTAAAAGCAGTCGATGGTGTTACATTCGATGTTCCGTATGGAAAAACGGTTGGGGTTGTCGGAGAGTCCGGGTGCGGTAAATCAGTTACAAGTTTATCCCTTATTCAACTTGTTCAAAGGCCACAAGGACAAACTGTTGAAGGTGAAATAAGGTTTAATTCTGGGGAAAAAGTATACAATGTTGTTAAAACTCCTGAACGAATAATGCAAACCCTTCGTGGTAACGATATTACAATGATTTTTCAAGAACCAATGACTACTTTGAACCCTGTATTTAGAATTGGGGCACAAGTTGAAGAAGTATTGCTCTTGCACAATAAAGATATGACGAAGGAACAGGCAAAAGAGAAAACTATAGCTCTTCTTGAGTTAGTGGGAATTGCAAATTCTGAAAGAGTATATCGTAACTTCCCTCATGAACTATCAGGAGGAATGAGACAACGTGTGGTAATTGCTATGGCACTAGCATGCGACCCTAAATTAATTATAGCTGATGAGCCTACAACAGCACTCGACGTTACCATTCAAGCGCAGATTTTGGGACTTCTGAGTGATATAAAAGGAAAAATTAATAGTAGCATTATGTTGATTACTCATGACTTAGGCGTTATTGCTGAAATGGCTGATTATGTCGTGGTAATGTATGCAGGAAGGGTGATTGAAAAGGGTACAGCTAAGGAAATTTTTAAAAATCCCGCACATCCATACACAGTAGGGTTAATGAGATCTAAACCCGTGGTAGGCAGGAAAGTAGAAAGATTATATAATATCCCAGGAAACGTCCCTAATCCAATTAATATGCCAAATTATTGTTATTTTAAAGACAGGTGTGAAAAATGTATTGAGGCCTGTAATGGAGATTATCCTCCCGAATTCCAATTGTCGGAAACACATTTTGTATCATGTTATCTTTATGATCCACAATTAAAGGAAGGTGAAAGTAAATGAAATTAATTAATCAAGACACCTTCAAAGCCTTTGGTCGTAAGATGGAAAAATACTGGACAAGAGTAGGACAAGGATTTGTTAATGCCGGTAATAACTGCATTAGGTTTGTAAGTAACCCGAAAAAATTTGTAAGCGATTATAAACAGAAGAAGAGGGAAATGATCAATGATATTTATGTCCCTCTAACCCACAACCCGGAAAATCTTCTAGAGGTTAATGCATTAAAAATGTATTTTCCGATCAAGCAAGGGTTTTTTAAGAGAACTGTTGGATATGTAAAGGCTGTTGATGGCGTTACTTTTAATATTAAACATGGAACTACTATGGGGTTAGTTGGAGAATCTGGATGCGGTAAAACCACTGTAGGCAGAACTATCTTAAGGTTATATGAAAAAACAGGTGGGGAAGTTTTATTTGACGGCCAAAATATTAACAAAATCAGCAAAAAGAGTTTAAGAGTAAAGAGACCTCAGTTGCAAATTGTTTTTCAAGATCCGTATTCAAGTTTATCTCCCAGATTGCCTGTTGGCGAAATAATAGGGGAGGCGGTTAGAGAACATAAAATAGTTTCCCCAGATAAATATGATGATTATATTACTGAGATAATGGAAGCGTGTGGTCTTAGAGAATATCATAAAGATAGGTACCCCCATGAATTTTCAGGGGGACAAAGACAAAGAATTTGTATAGCAAGGGCACTTGCCTTAAATCCTAAATTTATAGTTTGCGACGAGCCTGTTTCCGCTTTAGATGTGTCCATACAAGCTCAGATAATAAATCTGTTGGAAGATTTACAGAAAAAATTTGGGCTAACATATTTATTTATTTCTCATGATTTATCTGTGGTTGAACATATATCGGATACAGTTGCAGTAATGTATTTGGGTGGAATAGTTGAATACGCTCCAACTGTAAAAGTTTTTAAAAATCCAAAACACCCTTATACTCAAGCCCTCTTTTCGGCCATACCAGTTCCAGATCCAGAAGTAAAAATGAAGAGAATTATATTAGAAGGAAGCATTCCTTCTCCAGCAAATCCTCCTAAAGGGTGTAAATTTCATACCCGCTGTAGAGAATGCATGGAAATATGTAAAGTAAATGTTCCAAGGAATTTGGAAATAGAACCTGGCCATTTTGTTGCTTGTCATCTATATGATGAGGGAGCAATCGCGGAGAATAAGAAACTAGTAGAAAAAAATTCTGCAACCGAAACAGCCCCTGAATAATTTGTCTTTTTTATCGTTCGCTGGTTTTATTTCGGAGATCCCAAAATGAAAAAGAAGAAAAACATAATCGAAGATGATGGTAGAGTTATTGCGCCCATGAATGTAGATGGGATGCCTTGGTATAATAATCAAATGCCAAGTGATTCTTCGTCGGTGGAAAAATCCCCTTCCAAGAATAAGATGGGTTCAAAAGAAACCTTAAAAATGATATTTAGACTGTATGGGATTCTTCTTCCTATTGCATTATTATTTATAGGACTATTTGCTTTATTTATAGTATTTACCGGGCATGTTTGGTTAAAATGAAAAAGAGTATTACTAATTATGAAAAGCATGTAATAAAATGCCCTTCTTGTGGGAAGGATGTTTTAGATCATATGGCAATATGTCCATATTGCCAGGGTAAACTCCAAGTAGGGTATAGCGAGCTCTCTAAAAAAACAAAAAAAACTGTGAAAATTGTCCTTTGGATTATTCTTGGTGCTCTGGCAGTCACCTTAATAATATTAAAGGTGTTAGATATTTTTTAGTCCAAATATTCTTTTGTAAATAGAAAAAACCGCTTTTTTGAACTGGGTGCTGTCAAGTGGACAGATTAAGAAATAAAAAATAAAATTAAGTATGGCTTCGGTATTGAACCGGG
>MWEH01000172.1 GCA_002070965.1 Firmicutes bacterium ADurb.Bin080
AGTTATCACATCAGAGTGCTTCAAAGCGACTTTCTCCCCTTTCCTAAGTTCAATTCCGTTGACCTTTGTACCGTTGCTGCTATCAAGATCCTCTAAATAGTATCTAACTTGATCAGTATCTTGATTTAAGGTCATAGTTATTCTAAAATGACCTCCGCTAGTTTTTCTAGAAATTGACTGGGACTCTAATGGAGTAATAAATCTCTCAAAATCTTCTCTACCAAAAATTCTGTGTATCTCGTTTACTACCCTTATGGTTTCTTGCGGGTGGTACAGGATATAAGAAGGATTTGATCCAGTTTCAACTTTCCTTCCAATAACTGTTTTATCATCGTGTGGCATTGAAAACTCTGGTTTTCTTGTGCTTGTGTCCACTATTGTTTGCCCGTAGGAATCCTCTGATCTCTTATAAGGCTGGGCTGAAGTTTGATTAATTCTTACACCACCTGTTGTTGAAGGCCGACTGAATAAAGTCTGCTCAGGTGCACGCTCTCCAGGCTTTTTAGTTAATCTGTAGGTAATAGTGCCCACTTCCCCTATATACTTAAAATATTGGGCAGTTTGCTTATGTAAGACTAGTAGAAGGATAACTACTAGAGATAGGCCCAAGATGGGCAAAGGCAGTAAAAGTATCCCGCCTATATACTTTATTTTACCAAGAATGTCCCCTAGTTGGGGAACTGTAGTCGCAAGTATTGAAATGATTGAAAGCCCTGCAAGGAGTATGATCTCTCCAAATCTTGACCAATTTCTTCCTTTATATAAGAAATATCCTATCACTATGAAAAAAATTCCAAATATTACTGGAAGGAGCATAGCAGGCTGTGAAAAAATAATGGTTGAATATATTGATGCTAGCACCAGTACGAAACCTAATAATATTGATAGTGAGGAAACTAAAGTGACAACGATTGGCACCCTATAAAATCCCCCTCTTGTTTGATTCATTCTTACCACCTCTCCATTTATTACGTATAATGCCTCATTTATCGATTATATTAATATTTCTATCCTTTCAAGAGGTAATTATCCATTAATTTATACCTCCTTCAAGGTGTATATATGCTTTATAAAAAATATCTGTTTAAAGCTTATATAAATGTATGGAAAGGGCACATTTTATGACACCTATTGCATAAATAGTTGATATTTCATCAAACTAAAGTCTCAAAAGTGCATTGTCCCTGTTTCTAATTGCCTCTGTGTAGTTTGGATCTATTGCAATCGCCTTGTCGTAGCAGATTATAGCTTCGGAGTAATTTCCTAGATTAAAGAAGACAATCCCCTTGTTGTTCCACGCTTGTTTGTATTTAGGATTAATCTCAATCGCCTTGTCGTAGCAGATTATAGCTTCGGAGTATTTACCCTGATTTTTTAGTGCAACTCCTTTATCATTCCATGCACTTGCATAGTTTGGATCTGTTTCAATCGCCTTGTCGTAGCAGATTATGGCTTCAGAATATTTGCCTTGTTTATTGAAATCTACACCTTTACCATACCAAGAATATGCAATATATTCCTTGGCTTTAGTGTTAGTCGGGGTGATCATTATTACCTTTTCAAAACTTGATATGGCAGCATCATAATTCTTTTGATTGTAGTAAGACACACCCTCCTCGTAGTATTTATTGACGTTGTGCCTTAAACCTAAGACAATCACGGCGATGGAGGATAGTAGTAAAAGGGCAAATATAGATGCTAAAAATTTTTTGGAATGGAGTTTATCAGAAGAACGAAATATTTCATTTGTTAGATGGCCGATTCCCTCATTGTTGTATTCCGTTATCTTTTGATTTGTCTTAATAGTGCTGTCTTCATAAATTTGAGTTTTTGTTTCTACTGGGACATTATCTGAGTATATCTGGGTTTTTGTTTCAACAGGAACATCACTATATTTTGGAGGATTCAAGGAGTCATTAAAAATAGCCTGCCCACAGTTGGGGCATTCCTTCCAGTTAGTTTTAATTACTTTACTGCAGGTTTTACATATAGTTTTTAACTTGGAATTGCAATTAGGGCAAGTTGACATATATTCGTCAATCTCTTTTTTACAATAAGGGCATAATAAACGTTCCATGTGACCTAATAAAGCCATAATTTCAAAATATATAAATATATGGAAACTCTTTGGTGAGCCCAAAACACTTTAATAGAGATTTTTTGAAATATTTTTTAATGAGTGTTATTGACAATAAGTACAGGCTCTTGACTTTGTTATCAGAAAATGAAGTCTCGTCTGTCTTTTTGGGTGAGTATATGCCTACGGGGCGATACGTAATCATTAAAATTCCTGCACCTGGCCAAGAACAGTTAGCATTAGTTAGGTATGAAAAAGAATATGGCATATTGGTAGGTCTCAATCACCCAAATATAATAAAAGTTATTGATTTTTCAAATAGATTTCCCTATTTAGTATTAGAGTACATTGATGGTGAAAATGCTTTGACGGCATATAAAAATCACTCTGTGCCTTTGGATGAAAGCTACGCTTATCTACTCCAGCTTCATGGAGCAATAAAATATCTACACCGGCAAAGAATCATACACAGGGACATCAAACCCTCAAACATACTTATTGAAAAGCACTCAAAAAGAGCGGTATTAGTTGATTTTGAGACATCTAGGAATATAAATGACATCGATAACATCAAAATCTATAGTGGGGATTATTCCCCTCCTGAACTTTTAAATGGCCATTCAGATTACTTCACTGATACATACAGTCTTTCAAAGGTAGCTATATTCATGTTGTCTAATAAGAGCCCAACTGAAAAAATCACTCTTTATCATAGGCTCTCTTATCTAATGGAAGAAGATTATACAAAAAGAAGTAATTATGTCGATGAAATATTATCCATATTGCCGAAAAAACCTTT
>MWEH01000173.1 GCA_002070965.1 Firmicutes bacterium ADurb.Bin080
GAAAGTGCATTCCTATCTATTTTATAGCGAGCAAGTGAGAGGATGGAAAGAAGAGCCATTATGCAGGGAAGAACTATAAAGACAATTAGTATCCCCGTTTGAGCCGAATATGGCTGTATTATTATTTGCCCTTCCGCCATGGAAGTCGGAGGTTCAATGTATCCCGTCCACTCTAAGACAAGGCCAATGATGAGGGAGGCAATTCCTGTTCCGATTTTAAAAATTAGTGTAACCACTCCGTAGAATGAACCCTCATTACTACGATCTTTATCACAGGAAAAGTTTATGGCATCTGGAACAATTGCTGAAGAGACCATTTGAAGGGCCGAAAACCCTAAAGAGATCAGAACAGTTGCAATGTAAGCGATAACAGGGAAACGAGCAAGAGACTCAACCATGGTAAGATTAATGTTCGTTAAATCTCCCGGATTTCCAATTGCCCCGCCAAGACCTGGTTTAACTAAAGCAAGTATAATTAGACCAATCGAGATAATTATTGCCCCTAATATCTGGCTCTTTTTCTTGCCTATTTTTTGGCACATAAAGTTCCAGAAAGGAAGAAATGCGATGGCTAAAATCATAACTCCTGCTGCTATAGGAAGAAAGAGTTGGGGCAACTGAAGAAAGTAGTTTAGGTAATATATCATGCAAGTATTGATAGTTGCAAGGGCTGCAAAAGAAAAGAAGTAACATAGGCAAGCCTGTCTAAACGGAGCACATTTCCAAGAATCAAAAAGGTACTCTTTGATGGAGAATTTTTTCCTTTCGACCTCTATACCTGGTCTTTCTTTCATTCCGAAAACAGATATAAGCGCAGATGCCGTTACTAAAACCGCAAAAATACCTCCCACCCAAGCAAATCCACTAGTAGAAAAGGTTTGCACGTCTGATAGTCCAAAAAAGTCAGGGATAATAACGGCGATTAAAATAGCAAGTATTGATAACGACATTCTCCAGGACATCATGGAAGTCCTTTCATCATAGTTATCTGTAATATCATTTATAATCGCAAAATATGGAGTTGTATAGAGGGTATACATAACGATATACACCATGTATACAGCAAGAACAATTACTATCTTTGCTGCTTGAGGCAACAACCTCGCAAGCGAGGGCATAGTGAACAGCAATAAGAATGTAAGGCCTAGAGGAACTGCTGTTATCAGCATGAAAATCCTTCGTCTACCGAATTTATTAGTGGATCTATCACTTAAATACCCAGCTATTGGATCAGTTATTCCATCAAAGACAAACCCAATAAACAATATTGCACCTGCCCAACCTGGGCTAATGCCCACAAAGTCAGTCATATAAATCAAGAAGAAGAAGCTTATTAAAGTGGTAAGATATCCACCTGGGAATTCTCCCATAGCATAAAAGAATTTTGTTCTGTTCTTAACCTTACCAGAATTCATGCCCACTTTCGCTAAATTATTATCTTCCATTCTCTCCTCCTCGCAAGCACGTACAGAAGCGTGTTCACCTCTTTAGTTTACACCTCAACAAATCAAATATCTAGACTTTGGTAAAAAACTGTTTTCAGCACACGGAAAAATTATCTTTTTTAAAAAAGCAATAATCCTCCAATATTTCCTAAATTCCATGGGTTAAATTCAAACATTTTGCATTTTGAGGCATTTGAGGCGATTAACATTCTGCATTTTGAGGCATTTCGGAGTATAAACATTTTGCATTTTGAGGCATTTTTGGCGATTAACATTCTGCATTTTGAGGATTTATTATTGAATATAAAACTGATTAATGCTATAATTTATCAAAGATAACGTATTAAAAAGGAGAAATTTCCATCATGATTCTTAAAAGAAAGGCTTATGATAAGCTCATAGAATGGAAGAATAAAAGCAAAGGGTCTACAGCCATTCTTATAGATGGCGCACGTCGAGTAGGGAAAAGCTTTCTTGCCGAAGAATTTGGAAAGAATGAATATAAGAGCCATATTACAATAAATTTTTCTAGAATCACTTCCTCAATAAAGGATATTTTTGAGAACGATTCCATGGATCTTGATTTGTTTTTTGCTGAGCTCTCAGCGCAGTATTCGACAATACTTTTCGAGCGCAATTCCCTTTTTATTTTCGACGAGGTACAGCTTTATCCAAAAGCTAGAGAACTGATAAAGTTTCTTGTTGAAGATGGAAGATACGATTTTATTGAAACCGGCTCTTTAATATCGATTAAACAAAATGTCCAAGACATAGTGATCCCTTCCGAGGAGGAGCACTTTACTCTCAATCCCCTTGATTTCGAAGAATTCCTCTGGGCGATGGGAGATTACGCTTCCGTGCCATACATGAAAATGTGTTTCCAGGAGAAAAAACCTTTAGGAGCAGCAATACATAGGAAAATTATGAACCAATTCCGACAATATATGCTTGTAGGAGGCATGCCTCAGGCAGTGGCAACATATATTGATACAAAGGATTTTGCGTCGGTTGATCGAGTAAAAAGGAATATTTTGCTCTTATACCGTCAAGATATAATAAAGTATGCAAAAGGATATGAGAGTAAGGTATTATCCATATTTAATGAAATACCTGGTCAATTATCTAAGAAGGAAAAAAAGTTCTCTCTCTCTTCTCTAGGAAAATCTTCTAAAATGCGCACATACGAAGATTCTTTTATGTGGTTGAACGAGGGGATGGTTATAAACCCATGCTACAACTCAACCGACCCTAACGTTGGTCTAAATATGTCCCTTGAAAGTACAAAAATGAAGTGTTACATGGCTGATACTGGGCTACTAATTACCCACACATTTGAGGATAATTCATATATAGACAACCAACTACATAAAGCAGTTCTATTAAACAAACTTGGCATTAATGAAGGGATGCTTTTAGAAAATATTGTATCTCAAACTCTGGTCTCTTCAGGTCACAGACTTTTCTTCTACTCAAGAACAGATGGGGCTAACCGGGAGAATCATATGGAAATAGATTTTTTAATATCAAATGGAAAGAAAATTTGCCCAGTTGAAGTTAAATCATCCTCTTACTTAGCCCATTCCTCTCTTGATAAGTTCTTAAAAAAATTTAAAGGTAGATATGGTCAGCCCTATGTGATTTACACAAAAGACTTAATGGAAAAAGAAGGAATTATTTATCTTCCAGCCTACATGTCTATGTTCCTTTAATTGTAGAAAAGCTTTGCAATTATGGATAAATGGTTGATTCAGTGGTATTTGAAATATTAAGTATATTTTTAAAAAATATAATTTGAATTTGAGAGATTAGAAAAAACGAAACTCATAATTAGAAAACACATTTCTATTTAATAACAGAATTCTTGTTTCTAGTCTTGAAATTCACTATCTCTACCGAGATGAAAAGTAGAGCTGCCATTGCAACCAATACATAGGGGAATATTGTCCAAGTTGTTCGGGTGGCTACATACCCTAGAGATAATTGAGCTATAAAGGCTCCAATATATGCAAAACCCATTTGGAATCCAATAATGTCGGCTGAATATTTTGGATTAAATCTTAACTTTGTGGAGTCTATGGATGTTGGGAATATAGGGCCAAAACCAATTCC
>MWEH01000174.1 GCA_002070965.1 Firmicutes bacterium ADurb.Bin080
TATTATCGGTATTTTTGCCTAAACTTTCTTTTTTGTGTCGGCTTTGGTGTCTTTAGAATAGGTTAAATCTTGATAATTGTAGAACTTACCGCTATTTTTTTTGCGACATGTCCTAGTTTATCATGAGCAATTTCATGCGCCGCCACAAAAGTGAGAGTATCATTATCAAATTTTTCAAGGGCCTCTTTTGTGAATGTAATATTGCCAGATATATTAACCCAGGCATTCGGTTCGTTTTTATCGCTGATAAATACGTCATAATCTACATCCGGGTTGATACATTTGCCGACTTTATAAACTATTGAATATATGCGAGCCATTTTGGGGTTCTTCGTATTCATTCGTCCAGCTAGGATTTGAGCGTTTTCGGCTTTCTTTATCAATTTGAGAAACGATAAATTACGCTCGTAATCGTCCGACTGAAAAACGCGCTTCCCCGTTTTTAATGAAAATTTTACATAGTCGGAGGCCTTGTATCCGGTGTACAAAGGGGACACCCTTAAGTTTTTAAGTATCTACTTCGAATGCTGAACTTTCGAGCACATGGAGATTTCTATGACGTGAAAACAAACTTAAATTCTTGAGGGCGTCCCGCTTGTTTCAGCCTACTCGTTAATTTTACGTATCGAAATTACCATTGACACTTATAAAGGCAGTTTCGCTGTCCAGCGTGCATAGAAATTTGCACTCCTCACCTTCGTTCGTCCGGATGAGTTACGCCAAACAGAGGGGTGCGGTCCACTTTAAGATTATCCATGGCTTCCCTAATATCTTCAATTAGTAAATTCGTTCTACGTTCAACACCCTCTTTATTAAGATGATAGGGCGTATCAAACATCATTTCATCTGGCATCTTATATCGCTCAGGACTCCCAAGAATCTTCAGCCCTGATTGATTGAGATTATGCTCAACAATTCGTATCGCTTCTATCTGGTTGTCAAACGTTTTATCTTGTAAACCGGGGAAAGAAATGAATAGGCGCGCGTTTTTCTTAAGTAGTTGTGAATTATACGTTTTAATCATATCAACAACTTGACTATTAAATGCAGAATCAATGCTTCCAAAGGGAGTGACGTTTTTACTATCCAATTCCCAATGGGCGAACACGTCCCCATATTGATTGAAGGAATTGATAGAATAAACATCACTCTCAACTACAAAAAAGTACTCCTTCAAATTATATTTCGTTGAACAATATTTTGGTAAAAAAAGTAAAATATTCTTTATCTGTTCCTTGTTAAGATATTTTATCCTCAACATATCAACATCAAAAATCGTACGCATCAGTTCCTCGGATCCTAAATTTATATTTTTGAAATAATGACAATATTCAGGGATAAGCACTACTATGTCACCAGATCGAATATATTCTATACTGCTATCCAGCATATATTTAAGACCAATACCGGCATGTATAGCTGTGTTAATTGGATTTAGAGAAAGAGTCTCTTGTATCACCTGACTGTTCAAGCCAAAGCTGATATTCGAGCCCCCGATAAAAATAATTCTAGGAGGCGGTGTATCTTGTAGAAGTATATTTTTGTTGACTGATGCAAAAAGTAATGACTTTGATGCTCTGGGAGTTGAAGGAAGAATAAAACCTAAGCATAACAGCAGAACAAATAGTCCTAAAAAAATGATTATTTTCTTTATGAATTTTCTCATTTAACTGTTCATCAACTAAGTCGACTTAAAATTGAAAATAAATGAAATCGTTTTTTTCAACTGCGCCAAATAAAATTATTACTGAAGTGATTACAAGATAAATAGCCCACCTCATGACAAAATGGATTTTTAAGTCTTCCAATCCATGTGCTTTTTCTCTCTGCAACCATTCCACGATAACCATAATTGTTAACGAAGGCACGATAACCGATAATCCCAAGCCTAAACCGTAAGGCACTACCATCAATGTCTTTGAGAATATTTTTCCAATATATGAAAATGCCTGCCCAATGCTGTCTGCTCTAAAAAATATCCACGCCAGAGTTGCCAGAACAAAAGTAGTTCCCATTTGCAATAACTCTTTGATGCTTGGTAATGTTTTGCCCTGCGCCACTATGTCCATGTTTTTTTTGTTTTTTCCCAGCAAGAGCAGAGGCAGAAAGTAAAGCGCGTTGATGAACCCCCAAAAAATGAAAGTCCAGTTTGCGCCATGCCATAAACCGCATACTAAAAAGATGATAAAGGTATTCCTGGTGACTTGATATTTAGAACCTCTGTTCCCGCCCAAAGGAATGTACAGATAATCTCTGAACCACGAAGTAAGTGATATGTGCCATCGTCGCCAAAATTCCGCAATGTCTCGCGAAAAGTAAGGAACACTAAAGTTCCGCATTGAACTAAAGCCCAAAAGCCTTGCCGTTCCAATGGCAATGTCTGAATATCCTGAAAAGTCTGCGTATATCTGGAATGAAAAGAAGATCGCACCTAATACCAGCGCACTGGCCGGCATTGTTTCGTAGTTTGCAAAAATGGTATTTACGGCAGTCGCACAGTTGTCGGCAATCACAATTTTTTTGAATAAACCCCACAGAATTTGCCGCATGCCATCAACGGCTTTGTCATGTTCAAATGTTCGTTTTTCGTAAAATTCAGGCAGGAGAGTCGTGGCGCGGTCAATGGGTCCTGCCAAGAGTTGCGGGAAGAAGCCAACGAAACAGAAGAATGCGATAATGTCTTTTGTCGGTTCCAACTTCTTTAAATAAACGTCGATGGTATAGCTTAGCGCCTTGAAGGTATAAAAACTTATCCCGATAGGCAGAATAATGTCGAGAGTTCGTGGTTGTAGATGGATGCCGATTAAAGAAAAAGCATTTATGAAATTATCAATGAAAAAATTAAAATATTTAAAAACGCCAAACAGGCCTAAGCTGAAAATGCATGATAGTATGAGAGTGAGCTTTCTTGTCTTTTGGTTTTCAGAAGACCCTAATACAAGACCTGCGACGTAGTTCATTCCTGAGCATAGAATGACCAAAGATAAAAATTTCCAATCCCACCAACCGTAAAACAGATAGCTGACGGCCAGAAGAAATAAGTTCTGCGCTTTTAGATTTTTCTGAAAGACAAACCAATACAGCAAAAATACTATTGGCAGAAATATTAGGAATTCAAAAGAGTTAAATAGCATTTCTTAACTATGCTTATTTTTCTTCGACCATGTAGTGAAGTCCAACCACGATGTCTATAGTTGGTATTTTAGAACATAATCACACCAAATGGTGCTATGTCAAATGATAAAAACACAATTGTGGGGTTTAAGTTATTTTAAAACCTCCTATAATTTACACATGGGAAAACAAATCGAAAATGAAAGATTGCTTCTGGGCAGGAGAATTCGAAGCCTTAGAAACATCAAGGGATGGACACAGGAAGAGTTGGGCAGTCATGCGGATTTAAGCTACAAATTCATTGGAGAAATTGAACGCGGTCAGCAGAATTCCTCTTTTGATACCCTCGTCAAAATTGCTACTGCACTGAAGGTTGATATTCTGGAACTATTTCGTTTTGAACAGGAGACTATTGATAAGACAGTTGTCGAGAATCGAATTGGTCGAATTGTCAA
>MWEH01000175.1 GCA_002070965.1 Firmicutes bacterium ADurb.Bin080
AGGATATATTCTAAACCTATATGCTTTTTCCATTCTTTATTTTTCTTTTTGACTTTCTATATACTTTTTAATTTGTTCTTCTGTATTTTCTGAAACAGTAGCTATGAAATATGAGGGGTTTTCCATAATTTTTTTAATTCATTTTCAAATCTTTATGTCTATATTTTACGCACCAAACAATATGATATTGAATGGAATATACATAACCCCCTACAACGATATATTTCCGCCATATTTTTCAACTCCTTATTTGTAGTTTAACCTATGTATTGATACTTATCAAACAGTTCGTGGGTTTTTAGTGTGCTTTTAATTGACATATGCAATTTATCGTTGGCAATTCATCACATGACTAAAGTCACAGGTGTTCTTGCTATATTGAATAAATACTTAGGAATATAACAGTATTTTAATTACCAAAATTAACTCATCAACTCTTTACCTAAATCTTCATAAAACTAGTGACAATAAAAAACACCGGATTTCCCAGTGTTTATTAACTCTACTAAAAAATTTATTATGAATTGGCCGAATTACTTGTCTTTGTCTATTTCCTTATCTTTCTCTTCAATTTGAGACTCTTTATGACTAGCTTGCTTTCCGCTAGAGCAATATGAGCTATATGGACAGGAGGAACAACTTGAACATGAGTCGCATTTTGCAGGATGCTTACTTTTACGTTTCTTTTTGTATATAGCATACAATATGGTAAAAAGTACTAACAGAATTGCTGCTATCATTATAATTATTTCAATTGGTTTCATTTTCTATTCCTTTTTCAATTACCTTAAGTTTTTTTGATTTTATGGTTACAACTATCACAACTCCTATTGCAATCAAAGCACCCACAATAGCTGCTATCCAAGGGGAGAATACCGCAAGAGTCCCAAACCAAAAGATTATTAAAGATACGCTATATGCTGTTGCGATCCAGAAAAGAATTGCCCCATAAAAATACTTTCTTCCTACTTTTTTATCCCCTAAAAGTAGTTCACTTCTAGCGGCAGCAACTGCCGATGCACAGGGAATACTTAAAAGGTTAAACGCCAAAAATGAAAACATCGCAGGAACGGACACATCTAATCCCCCCAAAGTGCCCCCCACGGAAAGAAGAAGGGCAGAAAAGGCTCCATTATCAATTCCTGACATTCCGGAAAGTGTACCAAGAGTTGCTACCACCATTTCTTTTGCAACTATTCCTGTAATTGCGGCAACCAGGAATCTCCAACCGTTTTCTCCCATTCCCCATCCAACCGGAATAAAAGCAAAAGATACCCATCGGGAAATTGTTCCTAAGATACTGTTCGCGCTGTCTCCGGTATACTCGAAACGAAAATTAAAGGAAGAAAAGAACCACAGTACTACCACTGCACCTGCTATTACTGTCGCCGCTCTTGTTACATAGTGCTTTAATTTCTCCCACAAGTGAATCAACAGGCCCTTAATTTGAGGGATATGATAAGATGGAAGCTCCATAATAAACGTCTGAGGCTCTCCTTTGATAATAGTTTTTTTGAGAAGTATTGCAGCTAATATGGCAATTACAATTCCAATAATGTAGATAGTAAAAACAATAACCTCTGCGGATAGATTCATATATTTGGCAGAAAATACACCTGCAAAAGCAGCCCATATTGGTAGCTTTGCCCCACAGCTAAAAAACGGGGTTAAATATATTGTTCTTCTTCTTTCGGCATCCGTTCCAAGTGTTCTGGTTCCCAATATTCCAGGTACTGCACATCCGAAGCACATTAACAAGGGCATAAGAGCACGTCCGGAAAGGCCAAATCTCTTGAATGCTCTGTCCATGATGAAGGCAACCCTAGCCATATATCCTGAATCTTCTAAAATAGACAGAAATAGAAATAACAATAATATTTGAGGGACAAATGACAAGACTGCAAAAACTCCGGATAATAGGCCATCTGCGATCAGTCCAGTATACCATGCCCCTTCTGGCATTTTGGCATACACCCCTCCAAGTACCAAATCTGTTAAATATTCTACTCCTGATTGTAATATTGTTCCCGGAGAAGCAATCATGTCTTTTCCAATCAACTCAATGTTAAATGATCCTTCTGGGATTATTAAAGACAGATAAAGGAAATCGCTTCCAAAAGTAATATGAAAAACAAATAACATTATTGCTAAAAATATTGGGATACCCCAAAACTTATGGGTAAGAACACGGTCGATTTTCTCACTTTTGGAGGTATAAGACTTAACTCTATACAAGTATATCGAATAATTACTTACTATGTGCTTATACCTTATATCAGCAATGGCAGCCCCATAATCCCCATCGTAATTAGACACATCAAATTGTGCTTTATATTTATCCAGTTCTTTTTCTAAATCTGGATTTTCAGCAATCTCCAATGCATCCCCATCTATTAATTTAACTGCCTTAAATACTGGATTACTTACACCTTTTATTTTATACATCTCTGTTGTTAACTTTAAAAGATTTCCAAGGACACTTTCAGCTAAAGGTGAATATCCTTCTCTCTTTTCTTTGGCTTTGGAATAAGCCCTTTCCATAAGCTCTTTTATTCCTTTTCCTTTCAAAGCACTTACAGAAACAACTGGTACGCCAAGAGCTTTCTCCAATTCCAGAATATCGATCTTATAACCTTCTTTGTCTACGACATCGATCATATTTAAGGCGACTACTATAGGCTTATCCAGTTCAAGAAGTTGCGTAGTAAGATATAAATTTCTTTCCAAGTTAGTGGCATCAACTATATTTATTATTGCATCGGTAGATTGATCCAATACTACATTTCTTGCAATAACCTCCTCGGGGGTATAGGGAGACATAGAATAAACTCCAGGTAAATCTAATATTTCTACCTTTTCTGGAAGTTTTTTATATATTCCTTCCTTTTTATCTACCGTTACTCCTGGCCAGTTTCCTACATGTGCGTTGCTCCCAGTCAAAGCGTTAAATAATGTGGTTTTTCCACTATTTGGGTTTCCTGCCAATGCAAACTTCATATTCTACCTCTACCCTTTCTAATAATTCCACCTATCTTTCTTCTTGGTGTTTTTCCATATGGTTATGTCAATTTTTACATATATAAGTCGATCTTTGCAGTTTACTGTTTAACTTTTATTTCTTCCTCTACCAAACCGATGTCCTTTATGGTGTCCCCGTCTTCCGACCCGGCAATATAGGTCTTCATTTATTACTTTTTCTCCACTCTTGCTCGCTATTATCGGTTGTTCCTTAATCTCACTCACAGGCTGAGTTCTTCTTCCTCTTCGATTTCTTCCTTCTCCCCTATAATGCAAATCCTCGACATACATCACAATGTGCTCGGCTTCTGTTTTCCTAAGAGTAAGCTCATATCCTCTCAAGGAAATTTCCATTGGATCCCCCAACGGAGCAAGCTTTTTCATTACTATCTCTACCCCAGGTGTAACCCCCATATCAAAGAGTCTCCTTTTTATAGGGCCCTCTCCAACAACATGCTTGACTATTCCACTCTCTCCTGGTTCAAAAAACTTTAGAGATTTTTCCATTTTTCCTCCAATTTTCGCGCTATCGTTCGCATAAGCGAACCTCGGTATCAATTAAAAAGCTCTAGCGGCAGACTCTCTGCTGTTCGCATATGCGAACTAGCGTGGAATAATAAAAAGCCGTTAAGCTCTATGTGATTATTTTAAATGTTTTATGCAGTTAATGTCAACAAAAAATATAGCTAAATAATATGGGTATAATATTTTTCCATTAGTAATTTCCACAGAGAAATTTGACATGCGAGTTAGATTGGAACGGGATATATCTCCTTTTCTCTTTTTGGATTATTTGGACATCATTCCTTTAATGATATCCATAGTTTTTTCGCTGATTACGTGTTCAATCTTACATGCATCATCTTCAGCAACACTCTTAGGAACTCCAAGAGAAATCAAAAAATCTGTCAGGATGCGGTGCCTTTCATATATCCTTTTTACCGCTTGATCTCCATCTTTTGTAAAGGAAATATATCCATCCGAATCAATTTCAATATATCCCTTTTCCTTTAAAAGGTTGACACCCCTTGATACGCTTGACTTAGAATAGCCCAGCTCTTCAACTATATCAACAGAGCGAACAGATCCTTTCTTTTCCATCAAAATAAGAATTGTTTCAAGGTAATTTTCCCCTGATTCTTTTATTTTATCCATAGTGTCCCTTAATTTTCCTCGATCACATAATTATAACTGTCCAAAATACTTTCCCTATTTATTAATCCTAGGCTTAGTAAATCTTATTTCTCATAATTATTACAAGAATACTATCATTTTCCTACATTTGTTACAATTTCATCCACTAAAATATCAAAAGATTCCTTGTCCTCTGTTTTATAAGAGGATTTTATTGTAAGTACATTCTCAGAGAAAGTACAATTTTTTAAAACGGAGAGCTTCTCCTTCATTAATTTTGCACTAACCGGAGCCCATGTACCATTTTCGATAAAATAAAAGTTTCTATTCTGGATATTCATGGAAATCAAAGAGAGTAAAAACTCTTCCATTGTTATGTATATATTGTTATTATGAGTTACCGATGCAAGAACTATATCGCTATATTTGAAAGACTCAGAAACTAGATAGGTTGCATCCTGAGCAGAAACATCACACACTTTTATTTCTCTTATCCCTCTCTCTTTTAGCTCTGTAGCTAAAGACAGAGCAACAGATTTTGTATGATCATACATCGAAGCATATACTATTAAGACGCCTTTTTTCTCACTTTTATATGCTGCCCAAAGAGAATAAAGTCCAATAATTTTTCCTATTTCTTTTTTCAGCATAAAACCGTGAAGAGGCAATATAGTCTCTATTTCAAACTTTGATGCCTTTTCTAGTGTCTTTAAGACTTGAGGCCCATATTTACCCACAATATTTGAATAATATCTTCTATAATCTTCTACAACTATTTCATTGAAATCAACTTCTGTGTCAAATAAATTTCCAGATAGAGAACCAAAAGCCCCAAAAGCATCTGCTGAGAACAGTGATTTTGTTCCATGATCGTAACACATCATTACTTCTGGCCAATGAACCATTGGAGCCATGAAAAATTCTAGAACATGTTCTCCAGTATCAAGCTTATCTCCTTCTGATACTAAAATTTCTCTTTCTTCGAAAGTAAAACCAAAAAACTGTTTAAACATTGTTTGAGTTTTCTTATTGTAAACCACTTTAGCATCCACATATTTTTCCAGGATCCTTTTCAATGAACTGCTATGATCTGGCTCCATATGTGTAACAACCACGTAATCAAGTTTGCGGTCAAGAGAGACAAGTAACCCCTCGACATTTTCAAGGAACTTATCGGATACTGATGCATCTGAGGTATCAAAAAGGACTGTCTTTTTATCTACTAGCAGGTAGGAATTATATGCCATACCTCCCGGAATTGGGATATGGTTTTCGAACTTACCACATTTATAATCACTAGCGCCTACATAATATATATCTTTTTCAACCAATCTAAATCTTGTCATTTCTCTTTAATACTCCTCAAATAGAAAAAAAGCGCCGCATAAAAGGGCGCTTATTTAATTTTTTGCAATAAATTATAGCTCTTTTTTCCAAAGACCATGAAGATTGCAGTATTCGTATACAGCAATAGGTTTATCATTTACGAAAGTAAACTCGGCGGTAGGAGTTTTCACGCATTTTTTCCTTTGTCCACCCTTTTCGGTCTCCACATAAACCCAGTCAATGTAGTGTTTTTCTTCCATTGGATGAAGAACAGATCCTACTTGGACCTTCATAACACCATCCTCGATTTTCACTTCTGGAATATGTTTCTCATAACTCGCCTCAACTGTGTTAGCGATAACAGGCGTCATATCCTGCCCACAACAAACCATGTTTGCTCCGCTAGAGTGAATCATTCCGACAAAATTACCGCATATATCACATTTAAAAAACTTTGTTTCCATTTCTTTACCTCCTGTAAGTTATAGTCTCATAATATCAAAAATGATTAAGTTTTTCAATCCATGGAACGCGGAATAATAATCCTAAGTAACATAGTCACCTCATCTCATAGTAAGATCATTCTTTTAAATGTCGTAAATTCCCAAAGTAAGTTCCACAGTGATACCCGTAGTGGAAGTTAGTATGAGAAAAGTGGAAGTTAGTGTGG
>MWEH01000176.1 GCA_002070965.1 Firmicutes bacterium ADurb.Bin080
CAAACTATAAAAATAGAATAGTTTTAATTTCTTTGATTATGGTTACTTTTATATACGTTGCTGTCCGTTAGCAACTGATTCACAGGCAAGCTTACGATATGCTGAAGTGACCTTTCCATCCTGAGTAAAGGCTTTAATACTACTATTTCAGGGTTATTGGTTCTTCTCCAGCAGGAAATTATATAATTCAAAATATTTAGCTGTTCAAATGGCTTTTTACTCCGATTTCATCGGTTAAGCTTGATTTTTCTTTTTATGTTACTTTTGGGGTGTTTGTCTACTCTATTTTCATGATAACTGTCCAAATGATTCTATTAATTCCAAATAACTCAAATCTTGATGAGACCTATCAGTACTTCCTTGATATGGGAATGGATGAGTTATAAAGACACAGATTGAGCGTGTAATGAAATGGAGGATGGTACAAGTGAATGGGTCCATTGAAAAAGAAAATATAAAAGAAGGTACACTAGTACTCGATCTAGGAGTAAGAGATGATGGCTTTGAATTTGCATCTGACGTTTCAACTGCATTATCAGATGCTGAATCCGAGTTACAAAATATAGAGGAAATGCTTACAGAAAGTATTGATACAGTAAAAACCTTAACGTCTGATTGTGATAAAACAGACTATATCTTGGCTGCAACCAGCGGCGCTGCTTGTGGTGTGATTGACATTTTTTTGGTTGGCAAACCGGGTGAGTCGCCAGTAGGTGAAGTAACAGATAAATGGTTTGAAAATCGCACAAAGGATTTTGCAAAACTCTGTGGATGGGATGATAAGGACGGAGGCTCATTATCATCAGCTATTAAACATCTTGAAAAGAAGTTTAAGATACCATATGACCAGCGTGGTGCTGGTGATGCAGCAAGTATGATTTTTGATCTTAATCCGAAGAATCATCATTTTAAGTCATTGGCGCACAATCCCACATTACTTGGATTATTTTTTTCAATACTAGATCAATTTAGTAATACTTCGCATTTTGTCTCTGGTGGTGAATTGATATTGCTTGAGGAGGCAGATGGGAGTTTTGAGTTAAGAGGAAATAATGTTCCAAGTAAACTGTTTTGTGCTTTTGCAAATTGGTTTGGGCATTTAATTTCAGACATGTCTGGATCATCCAGCAGTAAAGGACGAGGTATGGGTATACCATCACCATTGTGGAGCTGGACAAATGATATTATTGCTATAAAGAGTAAAATTAATATTCCTGTATTGGAATTTGATAAAACAGTAAATGAGCTCGCACTTCAGATATACAAGGAAGGATATGATGCAAGATTTCAGGCTACACAAGTTATACCAGTATTTATAAATGAAATGTTGGTGCGATTAATTTATTCTATTAGACGTCTGATGAAATACTTTGCAAATACTAATAAGGAAGAACGTTCATTTGTACTTCTTTGGAAATCCTGTGAACCATTTTCTAATGCTACTGTAAAGAGAATGCTGACTATAGCGCACGGAACATTTTGTTTAGTGGATGTAGGTGATGTGGTTGTTCGCGGTTTTGCTACAGGTGGCGGTAGTTTTAATGTTGCTGAATCCTTTATGAGATTAAACATTGTTGGGGTAGGAAGATTTACTATATCCTTGTATGGTGAGGTTAAACGAGAAACAAAACGAGTAGCTGCACAAGAAGAAGTTTATTTCTTAAAGAGAGAAAAAATAGTTCTTGATGATTATATAAATGGGCTGAAATGTTTATCAGATATTTATGACGACAGCATGTTACTAACATTTGTGGAAGATTTGCAGAACAGTGACATGTATAAGCAAGCATTTGAAAAGACAGTTTTATTAGCTGAAAAGCGAAGTGTTCCAGAAAATATACTATTAAGGAATAAAGCTGATATAGATGTTTACTTTAGAGGAGGAAATGGTTATTGAAAAACAAGAAGAAAACTAGGCTTCAGCTAGCGCAGGATGAAGCCCAGGCTGCAATAAATAAGACAAATGAAAGAATAGAAGTTCTGGGTACGTACACTAGCAATTTATATACAGCACTAACGGATATTCAGGAACTCTTTGATAAAATAAGAAATGTGCCAAATGAGAAAAAGTTACAGTATGAGGAACTAAAACTGATTCGTTTGAACTGGAAGCAGCAGGCTGAAAAAATAGAGAAAGATTATAAGGATGCTGCTGTAAAGAATGCCGGAGTAGGAGTTGCTGGAGCCGGAGTAGGAGTTGCTGTTGTAACTATGGGTCCTACAGTTGCTATGGGTGTGGCTACAACTTTCGGAGTTGCGTCAACTGGAACAGCTATATCAACTTTGAGTGGCGCTGCAGCCACAAATGCTGCACTTGCATGGCTTGGTGGTGGTGCTCTAGCAGCCGGTGGTGGTGGAATGGCTGCTGGCGATGCCTTTCTTGCATTGGCGGGTCCCGTTGGATGGGCTATTGCAGGTGTTGCACTTATAACTAGTGGCATATTCATTTGGAAAGCCAAGAGTGATCAGGAGCATATAGAGGATGTGTTTAGTCTTATTAGTGAGAGAGACGTAAAATCCTATAATTTAGCAATCGTTGAGCTAAATGAACGTATATCACGAATCGCTGATGAAAGCACAAAATTGGAAAGTGCTATTGAGAAAATACAGACATTTGGATTTGATTATAACAAAATGACAGAAGCACAACAGTATGAATTGGGTGCTTATGTTAATTTGATGTTGTCATCAACACAGCTATTAGTAAATCCCATAAAAGGAGTACAGCCGAAATACTCAACACAAGATTATAAAAAGTATGTTTCTTGGGGAGACAAGAAAGCGGATGATGCATTGAGCGGAGACCATAAGACATTGATTATTTCTTTGGCAAACTTTCTTTATAAAATTGATCTTAATGATAGAGACAAGAAGCTGTTATGGAAGTCTTTGATAAAAAATAAGAAGATGCTTAAGTCAATGAATGTTTCCAAAAAAGAGTTTGGTATCAGTGTTATAGATGCAGTGCTTGAAGCACTAAATTACCAATACTCATCTGGTGTAAAATGATTTAGAATCATGTAAAGGGCAGGAGGGTTCAGTTATGAGTTATCGTTACATGGTAGAATTAACCAGTTTTGACACAAGTAGGGAAACAGTAGACGTGCTTCTACTCGTGTCGTTCCACGTCGAGACGGTAGTATTGATAACAAGGGTGAAAGATTAGGGGGATGGAAAGCCCAGTATTCAAGCC
>MWEH01000177.1 GCA_002070965.1 Firmicutes bacterium ADurb.Bin080
ACAATATGATATTGAATGGAATATACATAACCCCTACCACGATATATTTCTGCCATATTTTTAAACTCCTTATTTGTAGTTTAACATTTGTATTGATACTCATCAAACACATCGTGGGTTTTTAGTGTGCTTTTAATTCACATATGTATTTTATCGTTGGCAATTCATCCCACGACTAAAGTCACAGGTGTTCTTGCTATATTGAATAAAATCAAATACTATTCTGCATCCTGCCAAGAAGGATCATCCGGAGCTTGGATAAACTTTTTAAGCATCTTGTATTCCTTTGGAGAAATATATCCTTCCTCTAAAGCGACTTTGGAAAGAATATCAAAATCAGTCAAAGATACGTTTTTCACATTTGCGGCTTCAAGTCTATCGATTCCTTTTTTTAACCCATAAGTAAAAATAGATAATATTCCTAAAACATCTGCCCCTGCTTCCTTCAAAGCTTCTACTACCTCAAGAGAAGATCCTGCAGTGGAAATCAGGTCCTCGATTACCACAACCTTTTTTCCTTTTGAATCAGCTCCTTCAATTCTATTATTTCTCCCATGAGTTTTCGCATCCCCTCTTACGTATCCCATGGGCATTTTTAAAATATCTGCCACTATGGCTGCGTGAGGGATCCCAGCAGTAGAAGTACCCATTAGAATCTCAGCATCCTTATATTCCAATTCCAAAACGCTGGCTATTGCTTTTTCGATAATATCTCTTGTTTTTGGAAAGCCCAAAACTATCCTATTGTCACAGTAAATTGGAGATTGTATCCCACTTGCCCATGTAAAAGGTTCACTTGGTCTTAAGAATACCGCTTTTACTGAAAGTAGTGCTTTCGCAACATCTATTGAAATTCTCTCCTTCAAATCCATGTCCTTACCTCCTAAAGACAAAACTCTAAAATACATTTATCATATGCATATACTGGATCATCTGCAGCTGTTATACTCCTTCCAACTACAATGTATGTGCTTCCCATTTTCCTTGCCCCCTCGGGAGTGGAGATTCTTTTTTGATCATCTACACTATCCCCAAGCAACCTTATTCCGGGAGTGACGCTCAGCAAATACATATTGTCCACCATCGGGGCCTCCAATGGAGAACATACTACACCCGCTAATCCTGCCTCTTTTGCAAGCTCAGCATAGTGTTTTACAACATCTTCCATTTTCTTTTCAATCAGTAGTTCATTATTCATCATCCTTTCGTCAGTGGAAGTGAGTTGAGTTACCGCAATCAAAATTGGGGGCTCAAGCCCTGCCTCTGATGCTCCTTCCTTTAATCCGAGAAGAGCTTCTTCCATCATTCTTTTCCCGCCTGATGCGTGAACATTTGTCATATCAACACCAAGAGCTCCAATTATTTTTGATGCCTTTCTAACTGTATTTGGAATATCATGCATTTTTAAATCTAGGAAAATTTTAAAACCTTTTTCTTTTAATTTTTTTACAAGCGACTGGCCTTCCTTGAAATATAATTCCATTCCTATTTTTAAATATGGTCTTTTCTCTCCGAATTTTTCAAGAAATCCAAATAATTCCTCTGCTGAAGCGAAATCACAAGCTATTATTACATCCTTACCCAATCTGTATTACCTCCGATCCAGATATTTTTTCAATCTATTATTTCTCTAATTTTTACTTCTATAGATGCAATCAAGATAATAGTGTTAAATTGATGCACATCCAACTATTTCCGAAAGATTACAAATCCCTAATTTTTTCATGGTTATTGGAAGTTCTTCTATTATCTCTTTACAAGCATATGGGTCTATCAGATTTGCAGTCCCAACCATAACACATCTTGCTCCTGCCATCATCATTTCTATGACATCATAAGAACTGCTGATTCCTCCCATTCCAATGATAGGAATGGAAACAGCCTTAAATATATCGTTAACCATTTTTACTGCAACGGGAAAAACTCCTTTCCCACTATATCCACCTTTCCCTACACTAATAACTGGTTTCCTTGTCTTCAAATCTATTCGCATACCAAGGAGGGTGTTTATCGCACTAATTGCATCAGCCCCATTTGATTCCGCTGAAATCGCCATCTCTGAAATATCTTTAACATTTGGGGATAATTTTACTATCAAAGGTTTGGTACAGCTTTTTTTAACTTCCTTTACTAGTCTACCTAATACTTCAGGATCATTTCCAAAGACCAACCCCCCACCCTTTACATTTGGGCAGGATACGTTTAGCTCAACAGCCAACACACTTTCCGAGTCATTAAACGCAGAAGAAACATAAACATATTCCTCAAAACTATGTCCTCCAACATTAGCAATAACCTTTTTCGAATAATACCTTTTTAGTTTGGATAACTCTTCTGTACGAACTTTCTCTACCCCTGGATTTTGCAGTCCTATAGCATTGATCATTCCCGAAGGACATTCGGCTATTCGGGGTAATGGATTTCCGTAACGAGCTTCTTTTGTGGTACCTTTAAGAGATATAGAACCCAAAATATTAATGTCATAATAATCTGCAAATTCGTATCCGAAACCAAAAGTCCCACTCGCTGGAATAATCGGATTATCTAATTGATAACCAAACAATTGAGTTCCTAAACTTATCTTTTCAGTTTCCATAACGTTCCTTATATGGTTCAATACCTATTAGAAAATTACCTCACCAGCTTGGAAAACAGGTCCTTCCTTGCATACTCTTTTGGGACCATCGGTAGTTTGAATAGAGCATCCCATACAAGCGCCAAACCCACATCCCATATGCGCCTCTAGGGAGAGTTCTCCTTTCTTATTATTTGTTGCTAAAGCTTTAAGCATAGGCATTGGGCCACAAGCGTAATAATGATCTGTTTGCTTAAATAGCGATTGTGCTGCCTCTAAAGCGTTACCTTTAAAGCCACAGCTTCCATCATCCGTTGCAAAGAATACTTCCCCGTATTTGCCTATCTCTTCCTGTTTGATGAGGTCATTATTGCATCTTCCACATAGTAGAATCTTTACACTCTTTTCTCTCTCGTATAATACTCTTGCAAGATATATCAGGGGAGCTATTCCAATTCCCCCGCCAATAAGCAGTGGGTGTTCACTTCCCGACAAAGAAAAACCTCTGCCTAACCCAGTAAGCGTATCTATCTTTGTATTTTTCTTAATGGTAGTCATCTCTTCCGTCCCTCTTCCCATTACTTTGTAAATAATTGTGAGTATCCCCTTATCGTATTCCGCTACACTAAAAGGTCTTCTAAGAGAGAACCCCGGGATTAAGAGCTCGACAAATTGGCCAGGAAGCATAGGAGAAGAACCTGACAATCTCATTTCGAAAATTGTCTCGGTAAGTTTTTCATTTGATAGGACTTTCAATACTTCCTTTTTCAATATTACCCCTTAATCAACTTATATGCTTTTTGCATAAAAAGAGCATTATCTTTTCTATATTGTATCAAAATCAAAGCTGTTTTCATAATAAGAATGTTTTTCAATAGTCTTATTCGCTTAGCTCCCACCTTTATTCGTCTATAGTAGAAACACACATTGTAGTATCTTCAAGCACATCTAGTAAAACTGCAACAGTGTCCAGGGAGGTGAAAATAGGTATATTGTTTTCTACTGCCGTTCTTCTTATATACCCCCCATCTCTTACGCCTAATGATCCAGTGGGGTTTACAGTATTGACTACATATGAAACGTATCCTTTTCTGATAGACTCCAGAATCTCCGAGCTGCCTTGGGAAAGTTTCTTTCTGACTCTAGTGCGAATCCCATGTTCCTTAAGATAGTTTGCAGTGCCTTCCGTTGCCTCAATATTGAACCCCATATTATAAAATCTCTTAACTAGAGGAAGTGCCGCTTCCTTATCGGCATTTGCTACAGTCACGAGCACTGTCCCATAATTACTTAGTTTCATTCCTGAAGCTCTAAGTGCTTTATATACAGCACGGTTCAAAGAAATATCATATCCTATCGCCTCACCAGTGGATTTCATTTCGGGGGTTAAAACTGCATCCAAACCTTGGAGTTTATTGAAGGAGAAAGTCGGAGCTTTCACATACCAACGTTTTCTTCTCGGGTGAATTCCAACATACCCCAATTCTTTCAGAGTTTTTCCTAACATTACTTTTGTGGAAATATCTGCAATAGGAGTGCCTGTAGATTTCCCAAGGAAAGGAACAGTTCTACTGCTCCTCGGATTAACTTCAATCACATATACCTTGTTGCTCTTATCAATTACAAATTGAATATTGAAAGGCCCGACCATTTTTAAAGACAAACCAATTCTTGTAGTATAGTCAATTATGGTATCTTGAACTTCCCTAGTTAGAGAATATGTCGGGTAAATACTTACCGAATCACCGCTATGAACGCCAGCCCTTTCTATGTGCTCCATTATCCCTGGGATGAAAACATCTGTCCCATCGCATACTGCATCAACTTCGCTTTCTTTTCCTAAAATATATTTATCTATCAGAACAGGATGTTTCGGATTTAATGCTATTGCTTCCTTCAAGAACCCTTTTAATTGTTCTTCCTCATAAACAATATGCATCATTCTCCCACCTAAAACAAATGATGGTCTTAATAAAACAGGGTAACCAATGCTTTTTGCTGCTTCTAAACCATCTTTTATTTTAAACACTGCATGTCCTGGAGGAACAGGTATATCAAGTTTTGCAAGAGCCTCAAGGAATAGATCCCTATCCTCAGCTGCTGCTATTGCCGAAGCCGAACTTCCCATTATTGGGACACCGGCCTTATCCAAATCAGCAGCAAGATTAATTGCCGTTTGACCACCCAGTGCCACTATTACTCCTTCTGGTTTCTCGAGATCTATGACTGACATTACATCTTCAAACGTCAGTGGGTCAAAGTATAATTTATTGCTAAGCGTATAATCGGTTGAAACCGTTTCGGGATTGTTGTTTATAAGAATTGCCTCGAATCCAAGGTCTTTAATAGCCCAAACTGCATGCACTGTAGAATAATCAAATTCAATTCCCTGTCCGATTCTTATTGGCCCAGATCCTAAAACTACTACTTTTTTTCTGTTGCTTGGAATGCTATCTGTTACTTCCCCATAGGTCGAATAAAAATATGGAACTGTGGAGGGGTATGCGCCTGCACAAGAATCCACCGACCTATATATTGGTTTAATCCCAAGTTCTTTTCTTAAATCATAAATCTCAAACTGAGTGAGCCCCCAGATTCTTCCGATGTATTCATCCGAAAAGCCCATTTCTTTTGCCTTAAGAAGAACCTTTTTATCTCCTTGATTTTCCTTAATAACCCTTTCAAACTGGACTATATTCATTACTTTATCTAAAAATAATTTGTCTATCATTGTAACATTATGGATATAGTCTATAGTAATGTCTTGTCTAAAAGCCTCGGCAATAGCAAAAAATCTTTCATCTGTATGATTAAGAATTAAACCAACTAAATCGTGTTTACTTAACTCTTTTAGATGCTCTATCTCCAAGTGATCGACAGCATTTTCAAGGGATCGAACAGCCTTAAGTATTCCTTCCTCAAGATTTTTTCCTATACTCATAACTTCCCCAGTGGCTTTCATTTGGGTACTCAACCTTCTATCAGCTTCTCTAAATTTATCAAACGGGAACCTTGGGAACTTAACCACCACATAATCTAGCGCAGGCTCGAACGAAGCTGGGAGCCCCGCAATTTTAATTTCATGCAAACGGTAACCACACGCAATTTTCGCAGAAATACGTGCTATGGGATATCCACTCGCTTTACTAGCTAAAGCAGAGGATCTTGATACTCTTGGATTAACTTCAATTACATAATACTCAAAAGAAAGTGGATCTAGCGCAAACTGAATATTACATCCACCTTCAATTTTTAAAGCTCTAATGATTCTTAAAGAAGCATCATAGAGCATATTGTACTCCTTTAGAGATAGGGTTTGAGCAGGAGCAACCACGATACTGTCCCCTGTATGTATCCCAACAGGATCAATATTTTCCATGCTGCAGATAACGATAGCAGTATCGTTAGCATCCCGCATAACTTCAAACTCTATTTCCTTATATCCTTTTATAGACTTCTCCACCAACACTTGATTTACAGGAGATATTTCGAGAGCCACTTTTGCAATTTCTAAGCATTCCTCTGGATTGTCAGCAAATCCGCCCCCAGTTCCACCTAAAGTGTAGGCTGGTCTAAGAATTACTGGGTATCCTATCTCTTTTGCCTCAGATACAGCATCCTCTACAGTTGTAGCAATCCTAGAATCTATTACCGGTTCATTTATACTTTGACAAAGTTCCTTAAAAAGTTTTCTGTCCTCGGCCTTTGCGATTGTATCGTAATTCATTCCAAGCATTTCTACGTTACATTCATCCAGGATTCCCTTTTTAAATAGCTGCATTCCAAGATTCAATCCGGTTTGTCCGCCCAAGCCACATATAATCCCGTCTGGCCTTTCATATCGTATGATTTTTGCTACATGTTCCAAATCTAAGGGCTCCATATATACTTTGTCAGCCATAGCTGTATCAGTCATAATGGTAGCGGGGTTACTGTTAACCAAAACTACTTCGTAGCCTTCTTCTCTAAGCGCTATGCACGCCTGGGTTCCAGCGTAATCAAACTCGGCAGCCTGTCCAATAACAATCGGGCCACTACCTATAACTAAAATTTTATTAATATCTGTTCTCTTCGGCATTTTCAGCTCCTCCGCGCTCAATCATAAGTTGAATAAATTTTCTGAGTACCGTCCCACCCGTTCCATCTCCGGTTGCATTTGGTTCAAACTGCACCGCTATAACTCCATTATTTTTGTCTTCTATTCCCTCTAGCCCCCCTGTCATTACATTTTTGTAAGTAACTTCCAGACCGGTCTTTTCGATATTCTTGTCACTAATTTCGAAACAATGATTTTGAGAGGTTATTAAAATTTTTCCGCTCGATAATTCAAAAACTGGAATATTGCTTCCCGCAACTCCCGAAGAAAGTCTTACGGCATCCAATCCATACGCGGCACAAATAATGTGAAACCCTAAACCAATTCCCAGCATAGGAACCTTACCTTTCAATTCTTTAACTAGTTCAATTAAAAAGGTGTTAGTGTAGGGACTCCCAGGACCATTGGTAAAAAACACACCATCCGGTTTATATTTCATTATGGTTTCTTCTGAAGTATCGTATGGCACTACAACCAGATTACAAGATAATGCGTTTAATTCCTTTATAAGGGAGGTTCTTACTCCACAGTCTACGGCAACAACAGTATATTGCGGATTTCTTGTCCTCATATACAGAACCCTCTTGCAGGTAACTGCTTTTACAGGGTTATACTCACAGGTTGTATTTTTCAATTCTTCAACACATTTTTGATCATCCACTTCTTCATCCACTATCATAGCAAGCTGGGGTTTTTCGCTGGATATCAAAGCCTTGACAAGCGCCCTTGTATCTATACCAGAGAGACCAACTGTTCCATTAAGCTCCATAGTTTCGCCCAAAGTTGTTGTGAATCTAAAATTTGATGGGTTTTCATTGTGTTCGCTAACAACTAATCCGCTAATGTGAACGTTTAAACTTTGATTATCATCCTCCGTGAAACCATAATTTCCTATAAGCGGATAACTCATCACCATTATCTTTCCGTAGTTGGTAGGGTCGGTCATAATCTCCTGGTACCCCACCATCGCAGTATGAAATACAATTTCACCTATTGTCTTTCCGGAGTTTCCAAAACCTTCCCCTTTAAAAACTTGTCCATTCTCAAGCACTAATTTTCTCTTTGCCATATTCCTCTCCCTTTTTTAGGCTATTATCTGTTTTTTTTGCTAATAGTTTTGCTATTTCAACTTGGGTAATATACTATTAGAATTCTTTATATTTTACCTTACCATTTACTATTGTCATCTTATTCATTCCAAAGAGCTCCGTTCCAATAAACGGTGAGTTTTTACTTCTTGATAGAATTTCTTCTTTAGTGTATGTGTGCATATAATCCGGAGAAATAATTGCGAAATCTGCAACCCCTCCCTCTTCTATCCTTCCTGCGGGAAGGTTAAATCTCTTTGCTGGATTATATGTGAGATAATCAAACATCTTTTCGTATGTTAATTTACCCGTGCGAACTAAACCAGTATATATTAGTGGAATAAGAGTCTCAAATCCTATTATTCCATTGGGTATATTATCAAAATCTCCGGTTTTTTCTTCCTCAGTGTGTGGAGCATGATCTGTTGCAACCATGTCTACAAAACCCGATATCAACCCCGATAACGTTAATCTCATGTCTCCGAAAGACCTGAGTGCAGGGCTCATTTTGTAGTTACCATTTCTTTCCATGGTACTCTGACAAAGGAAAATGTGGTGAGGAGTAACTTCAGAGGTTATATCTAACCCCGAATTTATCCCTCTTCTTACCGCTTTTATACTTTCTCCGGTAGACAGATGGCAAAAGTGATATTTGCATCCTGTTTCCTTAACGAGTTCTATTTCTCTCTCAACAGCTTTTACTTCTGATTCCGGGCCAAGTCCATACTCTTTCGCTTCCGCGTGAGAACAAATGATCAAATCCTCTTCCTTGGCAGCATACATACCTTCTTTCAGAATTCCCAAGTCTGATAGACATGTTCCATCATCGCTTAAAGCTTTGATATATGGCTTTATACCCTTAATATCTGAAAGTTCCCTTCCCTTTTGTCCTTTGGTGAGAGATCCGTACAAAAAAACCCTGTTGAACGCTTCTCCGGCTTTTTCAAAGATCATTCTTGCCGTTTCTTCGCAATCTGGAACAGGATTCGTGTTTGGCATAGCCATTACTGAGGTTATACCGCCTTTTACTGCGGATAAAGTGCCAGTTTTTATTGTTTCTTTATGAGTAAATCCAGGTTCTCTCAAATGTGCATGGACATCTACTGCTCCGGGTATAATAACAAGCCCTGTCAAATCATACTCTTCTTCGTATCTTTCTGTGATTTCCGGAAAAACTTTTAAAACGATGCCATTTTCTATTAAGACATCTCTTTTTTCCATCCTACCGGACACCAGAATCGATCCGTTTCTGAGCAGCATCTATCCTCCGAATACTCTATATTTTTTCATTTTCCTGTTACATCCTTAGCTATAACAGAATTTCTTTACAAAACACCGTTAGTCTTTTGTCACAATTTACCGGTCAAAGCCATAGTTATTACGGCCATTCTGACAAAAACACCGTTGGTCATTTGCTTATATATTCTACTTCTTTCGCATTCAACAACATCGTTGTGAATCTCAATTCCTCTGTTTACTGGGGCCGGATGCATTATTATCCCGCCTTTCTTCATACGGCTAACTCTTTCGGGAGTCATACCATATTTCTCCAAGTACTCTTCCTTGGTAATATTCATTGCCTCTTGATGTCTTTCAAATTGTACCCTGAGTAAATTAATAACATCGCATTCTCTAACAGCTTCATCTATTTCTATGTATTCACCAGTAGTATCTTTGAATTGTTCGGGGCCAGAAACATATACTTTCATCCCGAGTCTCTTCATCACTTCTGCGTTTCCGTGGGCTACTCTTGAGTGAGAGATATCTCCTACCATAGCGACCTTAAGTCCCTCATATCTTCCAAACTCTTCATATATTGTCATCAAATCCAAAAGAGTCTGAGTAGGATGGTCGGAAGTCCCATCACCGCCATTAAAAATAGGGATCCCGACACCTTCGAGATCCTTGTAATAAACATCTTGTGTGTGTCTGATTACCACACCATCTACACCAAGTGCTTCAAAAGTTCTCACTGTGTCATATAAGGTTTCACCCTTGTAAACGCTACTTCCGGCAAGATTAAAAGACATAGGCGTTATACCTAAGTTGAGCATAGCCATTTGAAAACTGTATTGAGTTCTAGTGGAATTTTCGTAAAATAGCGTAACCATCTTTTTCCCAGGGAAGGTTACTTTCAGACCATTTTTAAAATCAAGGGCTAAGCTGATTATTTCATTAATCATATCTTTCGGAATTGTCTTAAGTGTTAATAATCCTTTCATAATTCCACCCTCTATGTATAAACCTTGTCTTTTATAATATCATACTATCTATAGATTATCCAACAGAATTTGTTTTATGATTCAATGATTTTTATGGATATAAAGAAAAGCCATAGAAATCTAATCCGAAAGAATTATTCGTATTTCTCATTCAAATCTACTCAACTTTTCCAACCCATCAAACCCTTCTTTGTTCCCCCAAAATCCTTAATCCTATTAATCATTGCATCTTCTCCTTTTTTACTTTCTAATTAAAGAACCTTTTAAAGAACCTTGATATATAATTCTCACATTTTTAATATTCCTATCAGTAAAATCTAACATTTGAAAAATGATAAAGCTTATGTTAAAATAAAGTCATAGATTAGATTTGCATAACTTTTAAAGATAAAGCTTATGTTAAAATAAAGTTATAGTTTAGATTTGCATAACTTTTTATTCAATTATTCTAAAATCTTATAACAACTCGTTGGAGGTAAATGATGTATATAAAAAGACACCTTTCCACAGTTATCAATTCTGCAAAGAATCATTTCCCCGCATTGCTGATTACCGGAGCACGTCAAGTGGGTAAAAGTACTTTATTAAGGAATACTCTTGAAATAGCTGATAATTATTTTACTCTGGATGATTTTATCCTTTTGGAAAAAGCAAAAACAGATCCAATTGGATTTATAAGAGAATTACACACTCCCTTAATTTTAGACGAAATTCAATATTGCCCTGATATTTTTCGCAGTATTAAGCTAGTAATTGACGAAAACAGAAAAAATGGAATGTATTTTTTGACCGGAAGTCAAGCATTTCCTCTAATGAAAAACTTAAGCGAGAGCTTGGCTGGTCGGGTTGGAATTTTCAACCTATACGGACTAAGTAACCGCGAAATATCGGGTGATTCCTTCGATAAACCCTTTTTACCTACGGAAGATTATTTGCATAATAGAAGTCCTGTTGCAGAATTAAACCATGAAATATTGTGGAACAACATCCATAGAGGTAGTATGCCTGAACTTTATAGGAATCCAGAAATACTCCCAAGGGACTTCTATTCTTCATATTTGAGAACGTACATAGAAAGAGATGTTCGTGAATTATCACAAGTTAGAAATGAACTCGCATATATGCAATTCATTACTGCTCTAGCCAGCAGAACTGGAGAATTACTAAATATAGCTTCTATATCCAGAGATGTTGGAGTCAGCCAACCTACTATAAAAAAATGGATCTCCATTTTGGAGACATCGAATATAATTTATCTTCTTCAGCCTTTTTCTAGAAATATAACAACTCGGTCAGTAAAAACGCCAAAAGTTTATTTTACAGATACTGGACTAGTGTGTTATCTAAGCAAATGGAATACTCCTGAGCAACTTAAGAATGGAGCGCAAGCAGGCAATATATTTGAAACATATGTGTTTAACGAAATAATTAAAAGCATTGTTAACTCCGGAAACGAGCCATCATTATATTTTTACAGAGATTCTAATGGAAAAGAAGTGGACCTATTATTCTACGAAAACGGTACGCTCTACCCCGTTGAAATTAAAAAAACATCCACGCCCAGAAAAAATGATATTAACAGTTTTAAAATTCTGGAAAGTGCCTTCCCCACAATGAAAATTGGGGAAGGAGGTTTAATCTGTAGTTATGACAAATTAATTTCCATAGATACAAAAAATAGGATAATCCCTTTAAAATATGTCTAGTATCTCGTACTTTATTTCTCTCACATAACACCGGATATTTGGGGAAAATTGTTGATAAAACTAAGTTAGTTGGAATTTTATTTTTTCCCAATATCCGTTCTGTATCTCGCACCTTCAAAAGAGATCTTATTAATTTCTGAGTAAACAAGTTCACGGGCTTCATCCATTGAATTTGATACCGTTGAAAGGCACAAAACTCTCCCCCCATTCGTAACAAGTTTGCCATCTTTCTTGGCAGTCCCGCAATGAAATAAAGTGATCCTTTTATCCAAATCACCTATGGAAATCGGAAAACCTTTAATGACTTTTCCGGGATATGTCCCACTTGCAACTATTACGCAAAACCCTATCTTGCTTTCCCATTCAATATTAATACTAGCCAAATTATCGTTCATAATTGCGAGTATTATTTCCATTAAATCTGTCTTTAGTAGTGGAAGTATTGCTTCTGTTTCGGGGTCTCCAAATCTTGCATTATATTCTATTACTTTAACTCCTTTATCTGTTACCATCAAACCAAAATAAATAACCCCTTTAAATTTCCTTCCTTCTTCTTTTAATCCTTTTATTGTGGGAAAAATTATTTTTTCAAGGGTTTCTCTCTCTGCCCCTTTTGTGTAACCTATTGCAGGACTAAAGGCACCCATACCTCCTGTATTTGGTCCCTTATCATAGTCAAAAGCTTTCTTATGATCTTGGCTTGAGGGCATAGGATAAATGGTTTCTCCATCGGTAAATGCCAGTACCGTTACTTCTCTTCCGGTTAAATATTCTTCTATAATTACCTTGCTTCCAGCATCGCCAAAAACCTTACATTCCATCATTTCATGAAGGGCAGAAATGGCATCTTTTTCATCCTCAGCAATTATCACACCTTTACCTAAAGCAAGCCCATCAGCTTTGATTACCGCGGGGTATTTGTTTCTCATTTTTATATATTCGATTGCTTTATTTACATCCGTAAATTCCTCATAATCTGCGGTAGGAATATTATGTCTTTTCATGAAAGCTTTAGAGAAAGCCTTACTGCCTTCAATTATCGCAGCCTCCGCTCTAGGCCCAAATGCATTTATCCCTCTTTCCTCTAGATAGTTAACCAAACCTCCTGCAAGCGGGTCATCCGGGGCTACAAAAACTAAATCTATTCCTTCCTTCCTAGAAAAATCATAAATCTTTTCAAACTCCATGGGCTTTATATCAGTTAGCTTTGCCAAACCTTCAATTCCAGCATTTCCAGGGCAAGCAAAAAGATCGCTAACTAAGGGACTATCTTTAAGTTTCATGCAAATAGCATGCTCCCTTCCACCTGATCCTATTACGAGTACTTTCATCTTTCCATTCCTATTAATTATTCTTTTTTCACGTCTATCTATTACATTATTACTTAAGAAATTTAACTTAGTTTATTAATACTCCTTCCATAACATAAAAAATCGATTCTAATTTTTAAAAATCTTATTTTTTGAATTTTTCTTATCAATGTTTAAAGTGTCTTGTCCCGGAAAAAGACATAGCTATTCCAAGTTCATTACAGGCCTTTATGCTATCCTCATCTCTTATGGAGCCTCCCGGTTGAACTATCGCAGTAATGCCTGCTTTGCTCGCCTCATAGACACAATCATTAAATGGGAAGAAGGCATCACTTGCTAGAACTGCACCCTTCGTATCCTTGCTATGTTCAACTGCTTGTTTTGTCGCCCAAATTCTGTTTGTTTGTCCCACTCCGATCCCCTCAGTATGCCCATCCCTAGCGATTACTATCGCATTGGACTTACAATGTTTAACAACTTTCATAGCAAATTCCATAGTCTTCTTTTCTTGTTCTGTAGGCTCCTTCTCTGTGACAGTATCTAAACTTTCAATAACGCCAAAGTCCATGTCCTGGAAAATTAAACCTCCATAACATTTCTTAAATTCCATTGTACCCTTTGGATTGGGAACACCAACATCCTTTAATTTCAAGACTCTCAAGTTCTTCTTGGTTCTTAAAACCTCTAAAGCTTCATCGGTATAATCAGGGGCTATAACTATTTCAAGGAATATTTTTACCATCTCATTTGCGGTTCTTTGATCAACAGTTCCATTGCAGGCAACAATTCCTCCGTAGATGGAGACTGGGTCTGCTTCATATGCCTTAAAATATGCTTCATATATAGAACCTGCTGTAGCAACTCCGCAGGGATTAGCATGTTTAACGGCCACAACCGTAGGCTCTCCGTAAAACTCTTTAAGGAGTTCCACTGCCCCATTAGTGTCATTTATATTGTTATAAGAAAGAGCCTTCCCATTTAAAAACTCAGCATTTACCAAAGAATTATATATTGGAACGGCTTCGCTATATGAGGCAGCATTTTGGTGAGGATTCTCCCCATATCTCATTTGTTCCTTCTTTTCAAAGGCCAAGGTTAGCTGTTCTGGGAAATCTATACCTATTTGTTTACGAAGAAAGGTAGATATCATAGAATCATAAACTGCAGTATGTTGGAATACCTTGTACATAAGATACTTTCTTGTCTCCATTCCCACAAAGCCCGTTTCCAATTCGGAAAAAACTTTTTCGTAATCTTTCGGGTCAACAATCACTATTACATCCTGAAAATTCTTTGCGGCAGACCTTAGCATAGTAGGTCCACCAATATCTATATTTTCCACTGCTTCTTGAAAGTCGATGCCCTCTTTCATTATAGTCTTCTTAAAAGGATACAAATTTACAATAACTACATCTATGGTGTTGATCCCAAGTTCAGTTATTTGTTTCATATGTTCTTCATTGTTCCTGATTGCAAGGAGTCCGGCATGAACGGCGGGATGCAGGGTCTTTACTCTTCCATCGAGACACTCCGGGAACCCTGTAACATCAGAAATGTTAATGGCATTAATACCAGCTTCCTTTATGGCCTTAAATGTTCCTCCGGTAGAAATAATTTCGTAACCTAATTCATCCAATTTCTTTGCTGTTTCAATTATCCCAGTCTTGTCTGATACACTTATCAATGCTCTCTTTTTCATCAAAATTCCTCCATAAAAATATATCTTTACTTTTTAAAAACGAAAATCCCTTCTATTACAAATCTATTTATCATTTAAAAGCTCTGCGAGTGTTTGGGGCAACAACTTGTGTTCAAGTTCAAGGACTCTTTTTTGTAACGTCTCAGGAGTATCATCGGGAAAAACCGGAACGATTCCTTGAGATATTATTTTGCCAGTATCAGTCCCTTCATCTACATAATGGACTGTTGCTCCCGAAATCTTTTCTCCCGAAGCAATAACAGCCTCGTGCACACGCATCCCATAATATCCTTTCCCTCCAAACTTTGGAAGAAGTGCGGGATGCACATTGATAATCCTGCCTTCAAAAGCATTTATTATATTAGGAGATAAAATGCTTAAATATCCGGCTAAAACAATGTAGTCAATTTTAGACAATTTAAGTAAAGATATGACATCCTCGTACATTGCAGAAAGATTCTCGTAATCATTTTTACAAAAAACATGAACGGGAATCCCTACACTCTTTGCCCTTTCTAAAGCATATATCCCAGCTTTACTGCCAATTACAAGAGAGATATTTACCTTTAGACTTCCCTCTTGCACGGCATCGATTATGCTCTGTAAATCAGTGCCTCCACCAGATACAAATACTGCGATATTCTTCAATATTCTCTCCTGTGCTTGTTTTACTTTTTTTGTTACCTTGGTTTTTCTGAACGGTTTGTTCTTCGCGAACTCCCTTTCCAACAACAGGTATTTGAACTTAAAAATGTTTCCTGACTAGTCTATTTGAAGCTTACACCGTTTCCGCGAATTACTTCCCCTAAAACAACTGCTTGTTCTCCCAAACATTCTGCATAATCTTTCACTTCACCTGCAATTTCTTTTCTCACGGCTAAGACCATACCGATACCCATATTAAAAGTGTTATACATTTTCTCCTCAGCAATTCCTGCTTTTTCCTGCATAAGGGTAAAAATCCTAGGAATCTCGTAGGAGGCTTTGTATATCAAAACTCCTAATCCTTCGGGGATTATCCTGGGAATATTTTCGATAAATCCACCACCGGTTATATGAGCAATTCCTTCAATCTGAAAATTCTTAATTATATTTAAGATAGTTTTAACATATATTCTTGTGGGTTTTAGCAACACGTTCGCTAAACTATCCCCTAAATCTTTATTGTATTTGACTAGCTCTTCTTGGATAGGCGGGAATAATTTTCTCACAAGAGAATATCCGTTTGAATGAATACCTGAAGACTTCAGTCCAATTAAAAGATCCCCCTCCTTGATGGTTGATCCGTTAATTATTTTGTTTTTCTTGGCTATCCCACAAGAAAATCCGGCTATATCATATTCTCCGTCAGCATAAAACCCCGGCATTTCCGCAGTTTCTCCACCTATCAAAGCACACCCTGCTTCAAGGCATCCCTCTGAGACTCCTTTCACAATCATTGCCACCTTTTCCGGAATTAATTTAGGAATGGCTATATAGTCCAAAAATATCAAAGGTTTTGCACCCTGACAGACTATATCATTTACGCACATAGCAACGGCATCAATCCCTATCGTATCATGAATTCCCAAAGTAAAGGCATACTTTAGCTTTGTTCCTACCCCGTCAGTACCAGCTACTAATACATCTGCGTCCTCTCCTTCTCCAAGAGCATAAAAACCTCCGAAAGAGCCTAGATCACCCACAACATTCTTGTCATAAGTCTTCTTGACATATTGTTTCATTAGTTTTACCGCAGAATATCCTGCTTCGACATCAACCCCTGCTTCTTTGTAGTCCATATTAATCTCCTTAAAAAGTTAAACCTTTTTCAATTTCCCTTTTTGTCACTATGCCTCATAATGGAATTTTTTTCCTTTGAATTTTCCCCTTCAAATCCCATATTCAGAAATTCCCTTTGTTAAGAATGTTTAATGAATCAACTATTCCTCACACTCAAATTCTATATCGCAGCAAGCTCTGCTTAAGATACCTTTTTCATCACAAATATCACTTACATCAACCGAATAGTCTTCGTTAAAACATCCTGTACAGTAATCGATACCCCCACAAGCTTTAACTAAGCAATCTAAAGGAACATAATGCAAGCTATCAGCACCAATTATCTTACATATCTCATCCGCATTACGGTATCCTCCGATAAGCTGATCTCTTGTATCCATGTCAACACCAAAGTAACAGGGATACTTAACAATTGGGCTTGCCACAACCATGTGAACTTCCGTAGCTCCACTAGCTCTAAGAAGAGATATGATCTTTTTACTGGTAGTACCACGAACAATTGAATCATCTATAAGTATCAATCTCTTGCCTCTGATGTTCGACTTAAAAGCATTTAACTTTATCTTAACGCTGCTTTCCCTTTGTGATTGGCTAGGTTGAATAAAAGTTCTTCCCACATACCTGTTTTTGCTAAGAGCATCCACATATGGAATTCCAGAGGCTACAGAATAACCTCTTCCCGCGACTACTGCTGAATCGGGGACACCAGACACTATATCTGCATCGATTTTATACAATTTAGCAAGCATTTTTCCGCACTCATATCTTGAATCATAAACCGAAACCTCATCAATAGTGCTGTCCGATCTTGCAAGATAAACGAGCTCAAAAATACATGGTTTTCTTCCTGCTCCTGGAAGCATTTTAGAATGCATTGTTCCATCCGGTTCAATGGTTATTACCTCTCCAGCCTTAACATCCCTAACCAATTTGGCATCAAGAGCATCTAAAGCACATGATTCGGAAGCAAAGACAATGCTGCCATCCTTTTCTCCCATAACCAAAGGTCTAAAGCCCCTTGGGTCTCTTATAGCAATTAGTTTATTAGCAGCTAATATTACCATAGAAAAAGCACCCTTAAGTTTCTTACAAGCTTCATAGATACCATCTTCCATGTTATCTTCGCCCACATCGTTCATCAAAGATGCAATAACTTCCACATCTCTTGAAGATTGGAAAATATGTCCTTTCTTAATCATTTCATTTCTAATTTCTCTAGCATTAATTACATTGCCATTGTGAGCTACCGCCATCCTGCCGTATCTCCCGAAGAAAACAACCGGTTGGGCGTTAATAACGTTACTAGTTCCACCTGCGGCATATCTAACATGCCCAATTGCGGTTTTAGTCTCAGGTAAAAGTGCAATTTCCTCATCATGAAAAACTTCACTAACTAGACCCATATTCTTGTAGTATGCAATCTTATTTGCGTTATATGAACAAGCAATACCCGCACTTTCCTGACCTCTATGCTGAAGGGCAAACAATCCAAAGTATATTTCTCTAGCGAGTGGCTTCTTTTCGGGAGAATAAATCCCGATTATTCCACATTCTTCATGCACCCCTAAATCTCTCTCGGGTATTAAAATGTAATCTCTTCCTTCAATTTCCTTCATATGTATCCCTCTCAAGATTTCCTCAAAATCTATAACTTTGAAGTTTTTCCTCTCCTTGATTTCCGTTATAACGCTACGGATAAGCATTTTCCTCTAACGTTGCTCTTCAACTATTTTTTAGTGAAACTCATCAAAAATCTTTTCATCATCCTCTGAAATCTTTCTTTTCATTTCTTCTCTCATTTCCTTCAATTTCAGCGCCAGGTCATTATCACTAAGTGCCAGGATTTCAGCTGCAAGCAGCCCTGCATTTTTTGCCCCATCAACCGCAACAGTTGCAACCGGAACACCTGAGGGCATCTGAACCGTCGAAAGAAGACTATCAAGCCCATCCATCGTTGAACTTTTTATTGGGATACCGATCACTGGTAAAGTAGTATACGCAGCAATAACTCCAGCTAAGTGGGCAGCCTTTCCTGCCGCACAGATAATTACGGAATATCCGTTGTCCCTCGCCTGAAGGGCAAATTTATGAGCTTCATCGGGTGTCCTGTGAGCAGAAATAACCCTCATCTCACTTTTTACCCCAAGAGCACTCAAAACATCGTAAGCTTCCTTAACCACACCAACGTCACTTTTTGAACCCATTAAAATAGCTACTTTGTTCATTTCATCCCCCCGATAAAAAATTTGCTTGTTCGCTCTAAAAAGAAAATACACGGAAACTGCCGTGTATTATACTTTCAAATATTAACTTCAAAAAAGGTCATTTTCGTCTTCGAATCCCGGCGTTCCGCTTTTAACTGTGCCACAGACCAACCGGACATTTTCTCCCGGCTTGCGGAGCAATCATCGCTCCCTTTCGACCTAGCCATTCCCTTTTTAAGACAGTTTTCAAGCATACCTTGATAATATCAAAAGCTGTAATTTTAATCAAATGAAATTAACTCTAAAAACTGCATTTTTTACTTAAGTAAATTCCCAAAGTAAGTTCCACAGTGGAATTTGAAGTGGAAGTTAGTGTGGGAAGGAATTTGCGGTAGAAT
>MWEH01000178.1 GCA_002070965.1 Firmicutes bacterium ADurb.Bin080
CAATAATAGTATATAAAGTTATTGCTTAACGATAGTTAAAGTACTGGAAATCCATTCCCCTTTGTTTCATAAGGGTGGAAAGCTCTCCTGTAAAAAGCAAGGGTTTATTCTTAAGATCATCCACGCTAAGACAAGAATTTAAGAACATCGCTATCTTAAACTCCCTCTTCATTGTCTCAATCTCCCTTACAATGCCTTTGACATCCTCTTCAACCGCCATCTTTAAAAAAGGCAGTGCAATGCCGCAGGCTTTGGCGCCAAGGGATACGCACTTTGCAATATCAAAACCGCTCCTAACGCCACCTGAACCTATTATGGTCTTGATACCAATGCTTTTGCATTCAGCTATTGAAAGAGGTGTCGGTATGCCCCAGTTCCATAGTTTTTTCACTGTTTCCTTGTGATCATTGCTCCTATAATACTCAACAGCGCTCCAGCTTGTTCCACCAAGGCCTGCAACATCGATACCATCTAAAAACTTTAGATGCCCAGCAGTCTCTTTAGATATGCCGGCACCAGTTTCCTTAGCTATCAGTGGGAAGTCAAGCTTCTCCTTTAGTTTTTTTAGTATCAAAATCCCGTCTTTAAAGAACAGGTCCCCTTCAGGCTGGGATGCCTCCTGGAGGCTGTTTAAGTGAACTGCAAGCATATCCGCATTAATCTCCCTGACTGCATACCTTGCTTCCTTTTCGGTATACCCTTTGACAAACTGGGGAAGGCCGATATTGCCAATTATAAGTATGCTCTTAGCGTATTTTCTGACATCATATGTGTATGTGAGAGAAGGATCCTCAATCATTGCCCTCTGGCTTCCAAGACCCATGCCGATGCCAGTTGCCTGGCATGCCTTTGCAATGGCTTTGTTTATCTTTAAGGCTTCATCAGTCCCGCCTGTCATGGCAGAGATAAAAAGGGGAAAAGAGAGTTTTTTGCCAAAAATTTTTACAGTAGTGTCTATCTCATCGAAATTTATTTCCGGAAGTGCAAAGTGGACAAATGAGACGTCATTAAGGTAGTTGTACTTTGACTGGACATCCTCCTCCAGACATATCCTAATATGTTCGAACTTCCTTCTTTCCGTTGTCACCCTTATCTACCTTCTTCCACTTACCATAGGCAAATCCAACTATAAACATTGTTATCGCATAGGAGATTATTGTATATAAAATATACTCTGTGGTGACATTTCCAACTACTTCAAATCCTTGGAGAATTAACCAAAATGAGATTATGATGACTACAACACCGATGACAACCCATCCAAAGAATCTCACTGTCGGGCTCCATCTTAGATCCCTTGCGACATTCTTTGTAAAGGCGCCTACCACCCCTATAACGACAAATGGGATCAAGACCCCAAGCCCGTAAAATGCGACTTTTAAGAAGGCCGAAGCGCTTGTACCAGTAATCGCCTCATCGATAAGCAGTGGCAATATTATGGCAGCACACGGCAGCTTTATTATGGAAAATATAAGCCCTAGAATAAACACACCCAAGAGCCCATATGACAAGGCAAACTTTTGGGTCATCTTCTGGGCAAAATGTTTTGTAGTTATGGGGAGCTCAACTAGGTCAAATCCGCTGTTTAGTAGATTTAGCCCCATGACAAATGTGATTATGGCACCAAATAGTGATATCAGGTAGGTGTATGTTGGCGGTATTGCCTGGCCCAGCTTCAAAAACAAGATTGCAACGATGACATAGGCTGTAGTTATCCCTAATCCAAAAAATATCGACTTCAAAAGTATCATTAACGCCTTTTTGCTTGTGCCTGCAGTGTAAGCTATGATAAATGAAATTACGGCAAGTAAGCATGGAGAGAAGCTAGAGAAAAATCCTGCGCTAAATGAGCCAATAATGGTAAGTGCAGATACCCCGCCACCATCTGTTATAGGTTTTCCAGAAAGGCAGCCTTCAATTGCGCCCTGTAGTTTGGGGTCGACTTGATCAGTTCCTTCAAGCTTAGTCTGCCCGCAGACTATCACTGCAGGGACGATTTTAAATCCTGCTTCAGAAAACTCCTTGTATCCGGCAGAAGTATAGACATCGACATCAATGACTTTTATATCGTATCCTTTCTCTTTTAGTAAAGTATTCATCTTTGCTTTTGAAGCCTTACAGTAATCACACTGCTCTTCATAGAAGAATCTAATTGTTTTATCGCTAGTTATTGGGGTTTCTGGCTGTGTGGGGGTTTCAGGTTGTGATTTCAACATTGAGTCAAAGAGCACTTTTAGTGTTGATTCCTCAAACTGGCTTATGCCCTCAAGTTTTACACTCCCGTTTATCACCGCTGAAGGCGTTATGCTAAATCCCAACTGTTTGAACTCTGCATACCCTGAAGAGGAATAAACATCTACCTCTGTGATGATTAGTTTTCCGTTATAGACCGTCTGATTCAATCTATTGAGGGTAGTCCTTGCCTCAGCGCATAACTCACACCCTTGCGTTTTATAAAACCGGATTTCTACAGTGTCCTCAGCAGAAACTGCTATACCACCAAATAGGCTAATAATCAATAATGACAGTAAAATAATATTAAACGCTCTCTTTTCCATTGGTGCACCCCTTTAAGAGTAAACTCAAGTTATAAAAATCATATTTAAATATAATGGTTATAAAAGAAAATAAAAAATAAAGAGTTACGGGACCCTTGTAGTTAGATCCTTTATTTTCCCGCTTGTTTCAATGCCATCGTATGTAAATGAAAGGGTGCCTGTATATACCCCGCTCTTTTTGGCCTTAAGGTATATATTCAAAATAAATTTCTCTCCAGCCTCAATGTTACCCACATAGAATCTGTTGCCTTCCACCCTTATTGAGGGATCTACACTTTCTAATGTGAAGTTTTGATAATACCCATCTGATATCACAATTACAACATTACTTGCCCTGCCTTTCCCAAAGTTTTCAAGGGAGACATAGATGTTATTGTTTCTATCAACAGTTTCTGTGTTGTATGTTGTTGCAGGGAGTATGTAAGGAACTCCTGTATGGGGTGTGGGCTCTTCTAGTGTTGACGTGGGCGTCTCTGGGGTAGGATTTTTGATTTGAGTTTCAGTTGTAATAGTAGATGTGCCACGGCTTACACAGCAGCTAAAGGTGGATGTAAATACAATAGCAGTTATTATAAGGCATATCAACTTATACTCTTTTTTCATATAATGCACCTAATATAGTTACGGGACTTTAGTTGTTATATCTTTAATCCTAGCATATGTATCTATTGCATCATGGGTGTATGAAACTACGCCTGAATATATTCCGCCTTGTTTTGCTTTGAGTGTAATGTCAAGCTCCACTATCTCCCCGCCTTCCATGTCCCCAATATAGAATTTGTTGCCTTCAACTTTTTTCACAGGATCAACGCTCTGGAGGGAGAAGTTAGAATAATAGTCATTTGAGATTTCAACGATGACGTTTGTGGCCTTGCCTTTGCCATAATTTTGTATTTTAAGATAGATGTGGCCGATTTTATCGACGGTTTCTGTGGTGTATGAAATGCTTGAAAGGATTAGAGGCAAATCCTTTATCTGGACCTTACCTTCTGCAACGTTTTGAATCTCGTTTTGGAAGCTTACATTTGAGCCGTTAATCAGGTTAAAGACCTCTTCATAGGTTCTTTCTCTTGTATCGCCTGCGATTATAATGACTCTATCGGCATATCCATAGATATCGGATTTGATGAAAGTAAATCTCTGACCAGGCTGTCTTATGAATCCTATTTCTAGGGAATCTAGATACTTAGTCACAAGTAAACCTGTTCCGTAGAGCGCATCTGGCCCTCCCAATATAATGAGCAGTTTTGCACCTTTTATCTGCCCAGCTTCCTCGGGATATAAAAATTCTGGAAAGAGCCCAAATCCTCTAAAGTAGTCCTCAAGGACTTCTTTTGAAACGATATCAATGTTATTTGATACAACATACACTTCCTGTTGTGCAAAAACAGGCAAAAATCCAATAGAACTAAATATCAGTAAAAATGAAACTATTAATGCATGGTATTTTATATTTGTCATGAATATTAATTCTATTCTTTATATATAAGTTTTATCAAAATTATGGATATATGGTGCAAAGATTAGCGATAGGTAATTATTCGTAATTAATAGTGCATTCCTATCCAGGTAAATTGGATGGAGTTTATTTTGCTATTGAAAACAAGTTAGATAACTTTGTTTTTTTGATATTATGATATTTAAGCTTATTTTTTGATTTAATTTGAAAATAGGATTAAATGAAATGTTGTGAAACGTTATGAAGATTATTAGATAAAAATAAGCCTAAATAAACTTTTAAATATTTGATTTTTCAATGGTTTACACAACAACTATATATAAGGGGCAGAGTAATAACTGTTAGCTTAACAAGGAGGTTATGCTATGAAAAAGATTATGACCTTGTTTATTGCAGTTGCATTGATCGCATCATTTGGTATCGGTGCTATAGCCGGTGCTAATGAGGATGCTTTTGCAAATGCAGTTATGGAAGAACAAACACAGCTTGTACTTGAAAAGGCAGCAATAGAGTTTTCACAAGGACACGATGCTGAAGGCTTAGCTTTGGAAGGAGCCGCTACAAACAACTTTGGTAAGACAAAGCTTGGATTCCACAGGATCTCTGGTGCAGTTATCACTGCTTCATACTATTGGAAGCAGGTTACAAGTCCCACTCCCGGTTGGGAAAGAACTCACAAGCCCAGACCAAAATCCGATTAGGATAATTAATTTTTTTCTTTTCTTTATTTTAGTTACTTTGCATAAAGATCTAGAATTTGCATTATTAATTTTCAAATGAGTGAAAAATCGATATTTTTTTATTCATTTGAGTATAATCCTCCTTGATGTCAATTTTTATTCCAATAGAATATGATGGGAGGAAATATCCTAAGGATATATCTTCTAAAATAAAAGAAGTCGCAGGAAATTTTGATGTGCCTTATATTAGGCCATTGAAAGAGTACTCTCTCCATACAGAGTATTCGTATGGGAGAAGGAAATTTAATACAAGCTTAGTATCAAACTTCAAAACTATAAGAGAATCACACAAAGATTTTATTCCAAAACTCTGGACAAGCAGAAGATGGGCAGAAGAGTTTGGTGATTTCATAATTAGGCTTGTTGGTGACAACAGGCCCCCTAAGATTATAGAAACACACCCGCCATTCAATGATTACTGTAAGTCTATAGAAGAATTTGTTAAAATCTATGAAGTGTTTGAGGGAAGGATTTCTGACACTTACCCAGAAACTGACATATTTATAGAAAATAGATATGGCAGTCTCTATAGGGGAGGCAAATTTCTCATCTCAAATGTCACTGATCTAGAAAGTTTATGTGAATCTATAGATAAACATGGCCTTAAACTTAGGATAGTCTTGGATTTTATTCAAATCTTTAGTAGCTATAATCTTGGGCCTAGAAAATTTACAGCCGAAAAGATTAGATCTACTGTAAAATCGATTTATCCAATCCGAGACAAAATTAACGGAATACATCTTTGGGGAAAGAAGGATTATGGACAAAACAGATTTATACCGCATATGGGTAATTTTGACACGTACTTCCTTCAAAATGATTTAAAAGATGTGTTCTTAGAAGAACTATACAAGCTTCTTGAGGATTCTAAGTATAGATACTTTGTTCCAGAGGTGAACAGCTCAGATTTAGATTTGTGGAGCATTATAGAAGATCTAAAGGAAAAAGGATTTAGATTTGTTTAAATAGCAAATCTTAAAAAGGTTGGGCCATAGTTGATTTAATCTCACCTGCCGGGGTGGCTTAGCCTGGTTATAGCGCACGGCTCATAAGCATGAAACAAGGCTGGGAAACCGTGAGGTCGCGGGTTCGGATCCCGCCCCCGGCACATTTTAATTATAATGTTCCTTCTTTATATTAGGTAGTTCTTTTTCAAAGAGAGCGTAATTTAAGATACGATTTTCAAATCTTTCATAAAGTTTCATGAATCTCTTCTTTCCATCAATAGTAAGCCAATAATTGCCATCTGAAATCCACATAAACTTTAGATCAGGATGATTATGTTTTATTTCTTCATCCAAGGACGTATATTCATCGTCATTGATATTAATTTTTGATCCAGAAGTAGAATAAAAATTAGTTTCAATTAGGATTATTGGTTTCGTTTCATAATATAATACAAAATCAAATTTCTTCTCCTTTCCATCGTTTTTAATAATTCCTTGAATTTTTGTTTCTTTAGAATATGAAAATCTTGATCTGCTATCGTCCAATGTTTTATTCCTAATGTCGTTACAATTTAGGAATCCATTTTTATCGAGTGTTTTAGAAATTTTATATATGCCAAAATTTCCATGAATAGATTTAGTATCAATCGGCATTCTTTTATTTCTTAAATATTCATCTAGGACAAAACATTTTTGTATTTCATTTAAGTTTAGATTATTAATAATGTAAGAAGCTATTCTTATTGAAACATCAGTCATTTTGTCGTTAATGATTCTATCATGGATTACTGCAACAGACTTAGAAGCTCTATCGATATAGTTTTGAATTGAGAGTTTCAATAAAAAAACTAATTCACTTATCATCTTAGAATCAATATTTTCAGAGTTAAGAATGTCATAGATATCTTGGATTTTTTTGAAATTGTTAGGTGATAATTCTTTAAAATTTTTAATAAAGATTTTATTAAACAAAGAGTCATTTTTTAGATTGATTTCTAGATATTTTAAAATTAATTTTTTATCCATACTGTTTAGTATAGAAATATCAAATAGAAAATGCGTTAGTTGGGTATTTGTAAATCTCTGTAATTGAAAAATCTCCTGGAATAT
>MWEH01000179.1 GCA_002070965.1 Firmicutes bacterium ADurb.Bin080
GGACAGTACGCTCTATCTTTATTGATATTACTATATGTGATACAATTATAAAGGAAACTTTAAAAAGAATAAATATGAATGAGAGATCAGAATGAATATTAATAAATTAGAACTAACATGGATTGGGAAGGAAAAAAAGCCAAAACTTGAACCACGAGTTTTGATTGAAGATTTTGAAAAATCGTATTATGCTGAGCAGAGAGTTTCAGAAAAAGACATCTATGATAATATGTTGATTTTCGGAGATAACCTCTTAGCATTAAAAGCACTGGAAACAGAATATATAGAAGAAGTAAAATGTATATATATAGATCCGCCTTATAATACAGGCAGTGCATTTGAATTATATGATGACGGAATAGAGCATTCTATCTGGTTATCTTTAATGAGAGATAGATTGTTACTATTGTATAAATTATTACGCCCAGATGGTGTTATATTTATTTCTATAGATGATAATGAATATGCATATTTATCAGTTCTTATGGATGAAATATTTGAAAGGAAGAATTATTGTGGAACTTTAATATGGGAAAAGAAAAAGAAGCCATCATTCCTCAGTAGTAATATGGGAATTATAACAGAATACATTTTATGTTATGCAAAGGACCGTTCTAAAGCTCCTGCTTTTATTTATGGGACAACTACAGAAAGTAAAAAATATCCAATAAATAATGCAGGTAATGGTATAAGAATAATAAAATTTCCTCCTCATTCAGTAAAAATAATGTTAGAAGATACAACAATAGAACCTCAAGATATGTCTGAAGGCAAAATTATAACAAGGCTTCTTGACCCTGTAACTATATATGATTCATACAATGTAAATTCATTTAGATTAGAAGGAGAATGGAGATACTCCCAAGAAAAATTAGACCAAATAATCACAGAAGGAGATGAATTAATTATAAGTAAAATACCCTTTAGACCTAATCATATCAAAAAAGGAGGAGATCCTAAAAAATTAAAGAACTTGCTGTCATCTTCTCACTATAATATGGCTACTTATGAAGATGCAACAGCTGAAAGTAGAGCAATGTTTGGACATGATAATAGCTTTCCATATCCAAAACCAGAAATGCTTATCCAATTACTTATTAATTCGGTAACAAAAGAAGGTGACATAGTTCTTGATTCATTTGCAGGTTCAGGAACGACAGGAGCGGTAGCACATAAAATGGGAAGAAAATGGATAATGGTAGAGCTCGGAGAACATTGTCATACTCATATTATACCCAGAATGAAAAAAGTTATAGATGGAACGGATCAGGGAGGCATAAGTAAAGATGTAAACTGGAAGGGTGGAGGTGGCTTTAGATATTATCGGTTAGCTCCTTCATTGCTGGAAAAGGATAAATGGGGAAATTGGGTTATCAGCAAGGACTATAATAAAGAACTTTTAGCTGAAGCAATATGTAAACTTGAGGGTTTTATTTATGCACCAAGTGAAACAATATTCTGGCAGCAGGGTTATTCCACTGAAAGTGATTATATCTATGTAACTACGCAAATACTTAATGAAGAGCAAATAAGGTTAATTAGTGAAGAAGTGGGAGATAATAGAACTTTACTAATCCTTTGTCTTGCTTTCACAGCTGATGTTTCCAAGTTCAATAATTTAACTGTGAAAAAGATTCCGAAGCAGATTCTAAATAAATGTGAATACGGTAAAGATGATTACAGTTTGAATATCAAGAATCTTCCTTTGATGGAGCAACCCGAAAAACAAAGCAGTATATTTGAAGAGGGGGAAATATGAATCCGGAAAGAGAAGTAAATGCCATATCAGGTCGTTTAAGTTTGCGTTCTCCGCAAAGAAAGTCGTTGGAAATATTAAACAGGATAACAGAAATATATGATTTGAATTCTGCAATTAAGGATAAAAAATCAATTGATTCTACCGAGGTTTTGAGCACGATAAAGAAAGAATTTCCCCAAATTAAGGATTTTGAAAGGGATTTTCCTTCTTTTTGTTTTGCTTTGGCTACTGGAGTAGGAAAAACCCGTTTGATGGGAGCTTTTATAACTTTTCTATACAGGGTTTTCGGAATATGCAACTATTTTGTTTTAGCACCCAATCTGACAATTTACAATAAACTTCAACAGGATTTTACTCCCAATACACCTAAGTATGTTTTTAATGGGATATCGGAATTTGCTGTAAATCCTCCTGTGTTAATAACAGGTGATAATTATAATAAGCAATCTACTATTCAATCAGACAGGTCAGGTCAAGCCATTATGGAGAGTGTAATAAGTGAAATTAGAATAAACATTTTCAATATCTCTAAAATAAATTCCGAAGTTAGAGGGGGTAAAGAGCCAAAGATTAAAAGATTATCCGAATACCTGGGGCAAAGTTATTTTGAGTATTTAGCTACCTTGCCGGATTTGGTTTTAATTATGGATGAGTCACATCGCTATAGAGCAACTGCAGGTGCAAGAGCAATTAATGAATTGAAGCCGATTTTAGGATTGGAATTAACCGCTACACCTTTTGTAGAAACAACCAGGGGTCCTGTTCCCTTTAGAAATGTGATCTATAGCTATCCTTTGGCGAAAGCGATGGAAGATGGATTTGTAAAAGAACCGGCTGTAATAACTCAGAAAAACTTTGATCCCAAAAACTTTAGTTCGGATGCTTTGGAAGAAATTAAACTGAAAGATGGAATAAGTTTGCATGAAATTACTAAAGTAGAATTAGCCACTTATGCCAAGCAAAATGGAAAGCCACTTGTAAAACCTTTTGTTTTAGTTATAGCCAGAGATACATTACATTCCGGAAAATTGCTGGAGAAAATAAAATCAGATGATTTTTTCGGAGGCAGATATAAAGATAAAGTTATTCAAGTTGATTCCAGTGTAACCGGAGAAAAAGAAGATGAGATGATTGAGCGTTTGCTGAATGTGGAAAAGTGGGAAGAACCAACCGAAATAGTTATCCATGTAAATATGTTAAAAGAGGGCTGGGATGTTACCAATCTTTATACTATCGTTCCTTTAAGAGCAGCTAATGCCAGAATATTAATTGAACAATCAATTGGAAGAGGACTGCGTTTACCTTATGGAAAGAGAACAGGTGTTGATAGTATAGATCGTTTGAATATTGTTGCTCACGATAAATTTCAGGAAATATTGGATGAAGCAAATCGACCGGATTCCGTTATTCATTTAGAGCAGTTTATTTTAGATCCGGATAAGGATTTAGCGGGTTTGCAGACAGTAGAAAGCTATCCGGAAAGTGAAACAATTTTTGCTGAAAAGCAAATTAACCCCGATCTGCAATATGAATATACACTTCAGAAACAGGAAGAACTCTTTACTTCTGTAATAGAAAAGAAAATTGCCCGCTTAACTTATGAAACAATAAAAAAATATGAAAATCAGCCAAACAGTAAAGCTTTGACTGACGATTCTATCCAGCAACTCATTGTTCAAGAAGTAAAACAAAATCTTACAGTAGAACAACTGGAATTACAAGGATTATTGGAAGAAGTTGATATTGCACGAATAGTTAAATCAACTACAGATTATGTAATAGAAAAAATTATAGATATCCCACGAATACATTTAGCACCCATTGGAGATATATCTATTGACTATCATCCGTTTGAGCTTGATTGCTCTAAATTGAATTATAATCCTGTGTCTAGAGAACTTTATGCACAGTTACTAAGGACAAATGAACAGCAACAGATTACCGGCAAATCATATTATAAAAAAGAAACCCGTCTGGAGGACTATATTGTTAGAGAACTATATAATTATGACGATGTTGCTTATGATGTTCATTCAGATTTTATTTATGAGCTTGCAGGTCAAGCAGTAAATCATTTTCTAAGTTATTTAAAAGATGAAAAAGAAGTAACTAAAGTTTTGGTATACTATCAAAAAGCAATTGCAGAATATATTCATACTCAGATGGTAGAGCATCAATATGAAAAACCAGTGGAATATGAAGTTGTCTTAAGTAAGGGCTTTACAGAACTAAAAAAATCGGCATATACTGCAAGGAAAGATGATCAGGTATGTAATTTTCAAACAACCCCTGCTGATAAAAGCAAAATACCTTCAATGCTTTTCGGGGGCTATAAAAAGTGCCTTTATCAGATATGTAAATTCCAATCCTATCAAGAATTGCTTATGTCCAGAATACTGGAAAGAGATGCGCTAAAATGGTTTAAACCAGCTATAGGTCAATTTCAGATATTTTATAAAAAAACAGGAAGATATGAGGTTGAATATGTTCCCGATTTAATAGCTGAAACAGAAAATGAAATCTATATGATTGAAGTTAAATCTATTATGGAATTGGAAGATAGTATTGTATTAGCTAAAAAAGATGCTGCTATAAAATGGTGTAATCTTGCAACATCACACAATTTGAAACATTCAGGCAAACCTTGGATTTATCTCTTAATTCCTCATAATGCAATAGGTGATTTTACAGATTTAATGTCTCTTGCACAGCAGTATAAAGTATAAATATTGTTTATTTTGAATATAATGTAGTTGGTAAAAGAATGAACAGGATTAAAAGGATGTCAGAGATTTTAGATGATAATTATTTTTATAGATTGTTCAATATGTGGAACTTTAAAATGTATTATTTTGGCAATGGAAAATGGTACAAAGATTAAATTGACAGAATAGTGTGTTTTTATAACTTAAATATAGCTTGAGAAGATGAGGTGGGGAATTAACTTACATAGCTCTAGACTTCTTGATCTCTCTACTTAGATAGACCCGTTTGAGGGGATTGAGACTTCCTTCCTCTCCGCTTACCAAGTAAGCAAAGAGTTGTGTATAAAAATTGAATTGACCCGTTTGAGGGGATTGAGACTCGGGATGTCCGGTTGCGGGAGCGACGAAATCGCATCTGTATTATAAAAATTGAATTAACCCGTTTGAGGGGATGCCTATCATAGATTTTACTGTAAGTCAGGAGTCATTTGCGCCAAAATAACTTTATTCCTTACGATAACTTTCAAGGCACAAAGGACTTATGACGGCGTTAGGTAATTTTGGGTTGCATTTTGCTAAAATATAGGAAAATAGTTACCGAGAATTTCATAGTGGTTCCATAATTACTAAGGAGCTTATCATAGAAAAGTAAACGATAACCTTAGCCAATCAAGAGATAATAAACCACATATCAAAGCACAAGCATTTTCTTAACGACATAGAATTAGTAATAAACTGGGATAGAATCAATAAAGTATTATCCAAGGTAGAAATAAGGCGCCAATCTGGAGCCGATAGAGATGCATATTCAGCCGAAGTTATGTTTCGGATTATGCTGATCCAGTCCTGGTATCAGCTATCCGATTATCAGATGGAAGAACAACTGAATTACAATAGAATGATACAGGATAGAACGCAGTTTTGGAAGTTTGAAGAAATATTTTGGTTGGGATAGATCTATTATAGGACTGAAGAAAACTGCAGATTATTTGCTGATGTGGGTAATTGCCTTTAATTTAAAACGCAGTGTAAAAATTTTACGAGCATAATAGAGGAGAGCTGTGCCCAGATTACGGGAAAAGGGTAAAAAATGAACAAAAAGAGGGTTTTGTGAAGGCAAAAAGGTAAAAATCAGGTAAAAATACTTCATTTTTTCGAATATTTCTCCCATTTAGTCAAAAATTATCAAGATAATGTCATTGCTCCTAATTGTTCAATGGTCTTAGAGAGAAAAAGAGAGAAAAAGAAAAAAAATAACCCAAGTTTCGCTTTTTTTTAGCTAATACGATTTTGCTTATATAAATACAAGTATAGATTATGTAATTTTTACAATTAAAATAATTAACAAACTCTATTACAGCAGATGTTAAACTTCATGTTGCTAAGTATAGACACCGATCTGAAAGTTAGCCTTCAGTTATTTTTGAGATATTCCAGGATTTCTTTGTTTCGTAGGTTTGAAGAAAATGCCTCTATCCATTTTCTGAGTTTGAATCTGACCCTCAGCAATGAGCTCACTCAGATACTTATTAAGTTCATTGATGTGCAATCCCAGAATATCGCAAAGGTCTTTGTCTGTACAAGGTCGTCTCATAATGGTCTGGATGATCTGCTTTGAAATATCCTGATTGAAACTGCGGATCTGCTTTCTGGCTTGAGGATTGGTAATGATTTCTGCCCTTATAGGTTTCATAAATTCACAGATATCCTCCAGCTTTTTTTGAGACAGAGGTTTTATCCAGTTTTCTGTTCCTGGACGGTCCAGAGTATTGAGTTGGAGGATATCTGG
>MWEH01000180.1 GCA_002070965.1 Firmicutes bacterium ADurb.Bin080
TTAATGCTGTTCTTCCCATTATTCAACTTAATTGCTAATTTTCTCTAAATTTTGCATTTACTTTGAGAATTAACGTTTAATGAATAATATATTATATTCCTTTGCTGTCTTTTAATGCCGTACATATTGATGTATTATATTTTTTAGGGAGAGAATAAAATGGATGTAAAAGTTGACATTTCTAATGTTGCTCTTGAAACAAGCAGGACATATCTTCGTCCCTTCAAAGAGGAGGATATTTACGATTTATTTGAGTATTGTTCCGTTCCAGGGGTTGGAGAGGCAGCAGGGTGGAAGCATCATGAGGATATGGCGAAAACAAAAATAATATTAGATATGTTTATAAAAGAAAAGAATGTTCTTGCTGTGGTATGGAAGGAGAATAGCAAGGTAATCGGCTCGGTTGGGTTCCATAATTCGTGGGCAGTGCAAGACAAAAATTTTGAGTGTTTAAAGACTACAGAGATAGGCTACGCGCTCTCTAAAGAATATTGGGGAAGAGGCATAATGACTGAGGTAGTGAAAAGGGCAATGGATTATGTTTTTGAATTCACTGACATAGATGCTCTAGTAGTGGGGCATATTTGGAGTAACGATCGCTCTAGACGGGTTATAGAAAAGTGTGGGTTCACAAGGTACAAGAAAGGAGTATATTATTCTAAAGAACTTGACCAAGAATTTGATGACATAAATTATTATATGACAAGGAAATTTTACGTCCAAGAGATTCTGAAAAAGAGATAATTTTCAAACATCTTCTTCTCAAATTCAAAAAAGAGATAATTTTCAAACATTTTTTTTGCCAAACACAAAAAGAGTCCATAAAGGTATTTTTCTATTTTGTATCGATTTACTTTTATAAAAGTAGGTATTTTTGTTATAATTCGAAAAATAAGGGGACAAAATGAACAGAATGAATTTAGTCGATAGAAACAGAAATATTGCGCTTTTAGGGATTACAGTCGCTTTGATTATAGTACTGCAAGCTCTTGCAGAAGTAATTCAATTATTTGGGCTTCAAATAAGTTTGGCTTTAGGACTTATCCCAGTGTTGGTGATTTCTCAGCTTAAAGGATGGAAAATTGGTGCTATCTGTGGCCTAGCGTTTGGCCTTGTAAGCATGAGTATTGCCGCTATCAGGTACTCAGCAGTTCCCGTTTTCAGAAATGCCATTAACCCTTTGGTTTCAGTGATGCCCAGAATTCTAGTCGGAATTATAACAGGAGCTCTAGCATCTGCATTTAACAAATTATCCTTAAAATGGAAGGAAAGAGGAAAATATAAACTTTTTACAAGGAAATATTTTTTGTCCGCTATAGCAACCCTTGCTGGAGTATTAACTAATACAATTGGATTTCTTGGTATGTTTTTTGCTTTTTCCGCAGGGCAATCTGTGGGAGGCTATACAGTGAATATCGCATATATTTTCGGTATGATAATTGCGATAAATACCGTTGTGGAGGCAGTATCCTATGTTGTACTGGTTCCGGCAATAACGGAGTCTCTTCGTGTAACCAAGTTTTTCAGCCAAAGTTATACGAAAAAGCAAATTGCATCAACTGCGGAAGAAAGCATTATTGACCAGCCTGGAAAAAATCAGATCAATGTTCAGGAAACCATACCTTTAGAAACAGAACAAAAAAAAGATTCAGAATGATCAAATAGATAGGAATAATGATTCATAGTTTGATATAATTATTAAAAATACAAGAGGTGGAATATGACACTAGCAGATTTAAAGAAAGAAAAAATAGAAGCCATGAAAAGACATGATAAGGATTCTGTTACGGCATTGAATGTTGTTATATCAAAGCTAATGCTTTTAGAAAAGAGCGGGAAGGGTGATATTACTGAATTGGATGTAGTACAGGCAATCCAGAAAGCAGAAAAGGAGCTTCTTGAAGAAAGAGAAGGTTTTTTGAAGGCGGGAAGAGAAGAGACCGTTGCCGCACTTGATCTTCAATTAGAATGTATCAGAAAGTATCTTCCGAAAATGCTTTCCGAGGAGGAAATAACTAAGGTTATTTTAGGATTAACTGATAGGGCTGTGCCCACAGTAATGAGGTATTTTAGGGATAATTATGCCGGAAAATGTGACATGAAACAAGTGAGCGAAATATTAAAGAAAATCTAATATAAATCATCTCAACAGCAAGTCCAAAAAGAAATAGAAAATATCTGACTATTTATCAAAGAGAGGTTCGCCTCTCTTTTTTAATGGAAACTATTATAGATCTTCTGAGGTTAGCACCTGTTTCGTTTTTTCTACGATGTCTTTACATGCTTTTAGAGGAAGTTTTAGATATTTTGCAACTGCAAAAATATCATTTTCTGTGGGCATCCCTTTCCCGAATACAGTCATTTCATGCTCTCTTTTGTAAGGGGTCCTAGTTATATCATACGCTGGGGATAGCCGGTAACCTTTAAGGTCAGTGTCATAGATAAATGAGACATTTTTTCCGTGATCATCTTTGTTCCCATAGAATACATTGAAACACATTCTCCTAAAGGCTTCTAAAGAGTCTCCTTTATCAATACTGATTTTATCGATAACCTGGAAGAGATGTATATAGTCCAAATTTGGAATTCTGTGGGAGGTTTCAAGAATTGCGGAAAGAGAAATAACGTGTGCTCTTTTGTTACTTGTTCGGTCAAACCGTTTTGCACCAAACAATCCTGATGGGTAGATTTTCGAAGGAAATAGCCTGGAAGTGTTAACATTTATGCCGCATTTACTGGCTAGGTTGTTTGCGGTAAATTCCTCTATTCCTATGCTAGGTTTATCAATAACACAGGGGAATTTTACTATCCAATGTTCCGAACCTATTTGTAAGTGTACTTTTGGTCGCGCCCCTCCGCTCGATCCACCGAGACGAAAAAGCATATCCAAATCTATTTCCGCTCCTGATTCGGAGAGGACGGTTTCAATATCAATTGCTAAAGCGTCGAGGTCGTATTCTTCTTTTGGATTTCTCGTTGTTTGAGAAGGCTCATATATCAATCCTCCCAGACCATTTTCACCTATAAGTGTTAATTTAACTATTGGAGATAGACCATCATAATCAAAACCTTTTTTGGCGAGAAAACGACGTAGGAGAATCTCTCCCCATCCATCTGGCATTGAATCATGAAACACCCCGAATAAACCATTAAAAACAGGCTTAGAGTTATAGAAAACCTTGTTGCTGAGAGGGAGAGAAAATGGGGATATTGAAAAGCCATCTTCTAACCAACTAGAATCATATTGAAATGCGATTGCAGTTTCAGATAGTTCGGCAAGATATCCCACAATTATATTGTTGTGTTTGACAACTATTTTTGTGACATTATTTATCATTTGCGTAAATCTTTAAGATTCAATACCTTAGGGGTGGTGAATACCTTATTAAAGTCCTCTAAACAATCAATCGCTCCCGCAATTTTTAGAAGAGAGGAAAAAGAGATATCTCCAGTTTGCTCGAATCTTTTTATGGAAGAATAACTTACTCCCGATCTCTTTGCTAGCTCTTGCTGAGAAAGCTTAAGCTCCTTCCTGCGAAGCTTAAATCTTTTAACTAAACTGTTAGAAACCGATTGCTCTGTCTCCACATTAACGAATTTACCTATGTCAAAAATATTATCTTCCATAATGCTATTATATTAGCAATAATTAAAATAATTGTCAAATATAGACAATATATTAGCAATAAATACATTGATATTAATTGGAACCGAGCTAAAATGGGGGAGACTGCATGTTTATTAACTATTCAAGCTCGACAAGTATATTCGCCAAGGCCGATTTAAATTGATTTTATCGCGTGCATATAGTAGTATTATTTATGCTAATAAATATTAAAAAGGTGCGAAATGGTTGATAAAGATAAAGCCCTAAAATTCTTAAATAAGGATTTTATTGCAAATATTAATATAATAGATCCTTTAGTTAGGGGAACCGCTGAGCTTGTTGCGGTATCCGATAACGGAGTTATTGCTTACGAAAAGAAAGGAGAAATGTACTTGATTTCTTCAGAAACAGAGGAAGAAGGAATAAAGCTTCTTGAAGGAATTGAAAAAATCGAGTTGATAAATGTCTGCCGAAAAGCTCCGCTAGAATACATAATGAAAAAATATAATTTAAATATCTGTGTGGAGTGTTATCAATGCGCTTATCTTAAAGGTAAGGAGGTTTTGATTAATACTGATATGATGGTTGAACTTGCCAAGGAAGAGGAACTTCCCTTCATTACCGATACATATAAGAAAGAAACCCCCGAAGGAATAAGAGAGATTTGGGAGAGAGGGGAAATGTTTTGCGGGTATAAGGACGGAAAGATGGCGGGTTTTGCAGGAGTTCATCTGGAAGGAAGCGTGGGGTTATTACATATTTTCCCCGAATTTAGAGAAAAAGGGTATGGAGCCGCATTGGAGGCTCATGTAATTAACCATCTTGTAAGACAGGGAAGAATTCCATATGGACATGTGGTAATGGGAAACGAATTATCCCTTAAGATCCAACGCAAAATAGGTTTTCAGTTTTCAGAAGAAAATATGTATTGGGTTTTTTCTCGGGATGAAAGTGAATGTAATTAACCTGTCAGTTATATTCTTATATAAGTTAAAACTATTTAATATTCCCCTCAACTAGAAGGCAAATATTTCATATATGTGGATTTTCTATTTTAAGTGGCAATTGGATTATTCGCTGCGCTCTTTGTTGCAAAAGGACCAGTAACTTGCAGGATCATTAACAAATTCCGGATAGAATTCATAAAATTCCGGGCGCATGAAAGGAATAAACTTTTTGGTGCCAGATTTTCTTCCCAAAGCATCAATTTGAATTTTTAAATATTCTGAAATTCTCAATCTTTCATGAGAGGAATCGTTTTCAGGATTGTATTCAATCGGGACTCCAACCATAATTTTTTTAATGTCTGCAGGTACATATACTGGATAAAACTTTATAATCTTTCCAGTTTGATGGTAATAAATTCGTGCGATGTCGACAAAGCCAGAGTAGAGTTCAGAAACATATTCTGAAAATTTTGTTGGATTTTCCGGAAATATTACTAAGTTCTTTCCCATCTTCAAAGTATCCACGCTCTCGCGAAAGGTTGTGGCAATTTTAGGACTATTTCTATATACGAAAATAGGATCATGAGGAGCAAAGAGAGGGGGAAGCATTTTTGCAACAATTTTCGAAAGAAAACGGAAAAACCTTTTGTGTTTTTTACTTCGACCAAAGAAAATATCATGAAAAATATAGTTTGCTTTAACTTTTTTTATCAAATAGACAACTAGTAGACCAGGGACGGAATTCTTTCGGAAACCAAGCTATCATATTGGAAGGCCCCACCGCTCCCGAATGATTGGCAGCAAAGATAGCAACCTCATCTTCTTTGGGAGGATGTTCATACTCGGTTGTGCGTTTTGGAAAGATTAACTTTCCCAACCAAGTCATAAAGTTACAATAAAGAGATTTTTTGTTTTTCCCCATATCACGGACCATCATGCATTTATACATTAATTCTAAATCCAAAAAAAACAAATTACCACAAAAATCGTATAATGGCATATTCTCTTTTGACACCAAAACGAAAAAATTATTGATGATTAATGATTTATATAAATTTTCCCAACCTTTTTGAAAGTTGTTCGTTTCTTTGGTATAAAGCCCATTACAGGAGGAAAACAAAATGGCAGACACAAATAAAAAAGTACATGTTGACAAGGGAAGAGAAGGCAAACTAATTCCAACAAAGGTTATGATATCATTAATCGCAGCAGCGGTATTAGTGGTATTGACTATAGGAGTAGTCTTTGGAATGGCAGGATTTTCTGCAATAGCGAACAATGAGCACACCAGGGAAGAAGCTGTCTCGGATGCAAATATTTATGCTAATACTATTTTAAGAATTACATATCCTGGACAAACCTTTATTCAAAAGGATTCAGATGTTATACTAGTTATTGGGGACAAACTACTCAATTCATATTACAAGTATGAGGTGGAGTATGAAAGCAAAGATTATGAAATAACCCTCGAAGTGAATTACGAGACAAATGACATTATTGTAAAAGATGTCGAAATAGATGACTAAGTATTAAATAGAGTTCTTGCCGGGAGAAAAACCCGGCAAGTTTTAGGAAGGCCAATGAAGACAGATATCCTGGATCAGTTATTCAGAAGATACTATAACGAAGCAATGCTCTATGCATATTCGTTGTGTCGGAACAAATCCATAGCCGAGGATCTAGTCTCAGATGCCTTCTACAAAGCTCTTTCCAAGTTGCCCGATGAGGTTCCACATTTCAAGTTTTGGCTTTTACGGGTATTAAAAAACACTTATCTTGACTATATCCGTAAAGAAAAGAGGAAAACATCCCTTCCGGAAGTACTCGTTGATACTTCGGAAAGCATTGCTGATAAGTACATCAAGAAAGAGGAATACGCAGCTCTATACAAGGCTATTGATAAACTGGACATATTATATAGAGAAGTAATTACTCTTCATTATTTCGAAGACTTAAAATTCAAGGAAATAGGGGAAATTGTGGGCAAGACCGAGGAGCAAGTAAAATCAGTTGCGTACGAGGCAAGACAAAAAATTAAGAAAATGTTGGAGGCAACAATATGAACATAGATGAAATGCTAGATAAGCATGACAGTGGACAAGCCGTTGAAGGGATAGTATCCGACGCGGACGAACTGGACATAAAGAAAATAAAAAAAGCTTTCAAATGGAAAACTGCAATAATTGCTTTAGTTACCACTACAGTTTTTGTCCTTGTAAGTGTGGGAGCTATACTAGGGGGTGTTTTAGGCTCTGCAGCGGCGTATGCGAAAAAAGCTATCAGGTTTGACAGAGATTACGCAATAGCACAAGCAGAGATTGCTGCTATAGATGAAATAACCCGAGAATATCCAGGGTTCATCCAGGATTTAGATACTCTTGAGGTAACTGAAATTCATAATGATCTCGATGTCAGAACTCCCATCTCTAATTCCAAGTATTACTATAGAGTTGAATTTGAGACTTCTACCGGATTAGAAATAGAAGTACATGTGGACTCTAAGACAGGTACAGTTGAAATTGATGACGTAGATATTTAATTTGATAAGTGAACACGATAGAAAAAAAGAACAGGCTGAGGCCTGTTTTTTTGTTGATAAAAGAGTATTTGTTATTGTTACTAACGGCATATTCCCTTAAAACTTCTTAAGTAAATTTTCTTCTAATTCTCTAATGCAATAAATATCATCTAAAACGTCAAAGGTTTCTTTCAAATTATTTCTAGCTGAAATCCAACCTAATCCATCTGTGAACCATACAAATTTAAAGCCAGGTATATTTTTTGATTCAAGAGCTAACGTTTTGTAACTTCTTGCAGTTTCATTCAATTTTGAACCACCTGATGCATAAAAGTTGCATTCACATGCATAAACACATTTATTGCTTAAAATTACAAAATCAAATCTTTTAGCAGTTGAACCGGAGTTAGATAATGTAGATAAATTTAAACCAGTTTTATCTTCTAATTCGGATAAGTACATTTCTTTAAAATATGTCTTATCCTTTATAAAACCAGCTTTTATAATATATGATTCTACTAAATCCTCCATCAGATGACCGCCACGGTTTTTTCTTCCGTTTGAATTTAAACCAGCTTCAACGCCTAAAACATAATCATATAGATTTGAAATGAGTCGTTTTTGAATCAATTCAAATAGACCTGTTTTTTTCATAAAGATAACATATTCATCTATACTGTAATTTTGTTTATTGAAGTTATAGTTAAATGTACCATCCTGGTCCATACAAAAAATACTCATTTCTCTTTTAGCTAAAAGAATCGGAATGCACTTTAAAACAGAAGGATATTTCTTTACAAGTTCTTTAAAATCTTCTTCAATAGAGGGTGAGCCGACTAATGAATTCATTATATTTAGTTCAACCTTTATATCTGAAATATTTTTATATACAGTTTCAAAATCTATATAATATCCATAATTTGCAATGCTTTCTTTAAATTGGGAAAGCCATTGATTAAAATCTTTTTTCATAAATTATCTCCCATATCCAATATTATAGCACAGTTATTTATCCACTTCCCTAAAGAATCCTTATATAGTCTCATTTTTTATTAAAAGGGTAAAAAACCAGACACTGATATGAGTCTGCCTAATTTCTATTCTATTATTGATTTATTAAATATTTATTATTCTATTTCTAGAAATTTCTAAGTATTCTAGAGTATTATCTATTCCAATATACTTTCTGTTTAATTTGCATGCAACAACGCCTGTTGTTCCACTTCCGTTGAACGGGTCTAAAATCGTATCATTTTCCTTAGTAGAAGCTAATATGATTCTTTCTAAAAGAGTTTCTGGTTTTTGAGTTGGATGTTTTCCATATACTTTTTCGTTTTTTCTTGGTAAATTTACAAGCCATACATCTTTCATTTGTTTTCCATCATTAATTTCTTTCATCAGTGTATAGTCGAAGTAATGTTTTCCTTTTTTTCCACCATTGATTTTTCTAGCCCATAATATAGTTTCTGTAGAGTTCGTAAAACATCTACACGCTAGGTTAGGTGGTGGATTAGGTTTCTGCCAAGTAATATTGTTAATAATTGAAAAACCTTCTAATTCTAATGCAACACCAATACTATATATATTATGAAAAGTACCACTAATCCATATTGTACCATCATCTTTTAATACTTCTTTGCATAATCTTATCCACTTTCTGTTATATAGAAGTTTTTCTTGTGGACTCATCCCTTTATCCCAGTTGCCCTTATTAACACTGACTTGCGTTCCAGAATGACAAGAAATACCATCATTCGATAAAAAATAAGGAGGGTCAGCAAATATTACATCAATACTTTTTTTACCCATTTTTTTTAATGCATGAAAACAATCGTCATTAATTAATTTAACTGCCTCATTCTGAAAATATATATTTTTCATTTTTTATCCTCAATAGTTAGTGATGATGACTTCTTGAACATTTCCTCTACCATTAGGATTAGAATTTATCATTCTCTTGGCATCAATCACATGAATATTAAAATCTTTATAAAGCTCGTTTATGAATTCTGTATTGTGATTTGATAGCATTACCTTAACTCCCTTTTTATTAAGATCAGTGTAACATTTACAAAGTCTTATCTGTTCCTCTTTACCGAAGCCTTCTTTACCATAGTCAACAAATCCATTTTTATCAGGATAAACATCGTAAGGGGGGTCAAAATAAACGAAATCACCAGCTTTTGCATTTTTAACGGCAATTTCAAAATCATCACTAGTAATAGTAATTTTATTGTTGGTAAAAAACTTCTCAAGTGCAATGAAATTATCCTCATCAAAAGTGTTAACTTTCTCTTTTTTTCCTGACGGAACATTAAAATAACCTTTTGAATTAACTCGATATAAGCCATTAAAACAAGCTTTGTTTAAATAAATCATTCTCGAAGCTTTTTCTGCTAAACTAAAATTATTATAATTGCTATCTTTGTCCAAAGCTCTAACTTGATAATAATATTCCTCACTATGCTTTTTCTCGTGTTCTTTTAATGAAAATTTAAGTGAATTAAAATCCTCTTTATTCTTGAAGCACTTATATGCACATACAAGTTCATAGTTTTGATCATTTATATGTGCAACCTTGGGTCTTAATGAAAAGAGTAAGGCACCACCACCAACAAAAGGCTCATAATATTCATTGTAATTTGTAGGAAGAAATGACTTTAACTTATTTAAAATTTGTGTTTTTCCGCCTGCCCATTTAACAAAAGGATGTATTGTATCATCAATACTTAAATTCATTAATTCTTTAAGTTCAATATTTAGCGCAAAAGCAAGCTTATCAATTGTCTCTAGAGTAACATTTATCTTGCCTTTTTCAATCTTAGAAATTTGTGCTCGGTCAATTCCAGAAGCTTTCGCTAAGTCTAATTGAGGCATCATTTTTTCAGTTCTTAATTCCTTTATTCTTGAACCAAATGAATTTAAAATCATAAATTTTACCTCGTCAAAATTTCTATTATGATTATAACAAAAATGTGTATTAAAGTCCACATTATTACAAAAATAAAAACATTTTCTTAGTCTCAACCATTTTGGTGGAGATTTGTTTATTTTATCCGGTCATCTTTTAGATTAAGAAGCCTCAAACTATCGAAGGAGATAAAAAGTTAACTAAATATTCTGAGACAATGAAAAAGCGCAATCACAATATATTAATTTAATTAATAAAACCCAATCACCGCCGCGATAAAACTGTGAATTACTATTATTTCCTAAAGGAATACTCCTAAAGCCTGGTTTTTGGGGGGGTTAAATCAGTAGGTGATTAGAACTATGTGTCAGATACCTCACAAGTGGGATCATCGGGAAGAAGATTATTTTGGCATCTTTTTTTACGAATCTCATCCAAATCTTTGTACATTTGTTCCCGAGTCTTTTTATTAATCCCATAAAAGAAGAATAAAATCGAACCTATTGCAGCTCCTATTCCAATTCTTACGGTTGCAAAAATGAGTAGCCACCTTGCTGTTTGTTCATAGTTAGGATTTGCTCTGTTACTTTCTAATAAGTCGCTTCCTTCACTGGCTGCGACGTAGCCCACCCACATCAAAAGATAGGGGATAATTAGTGTCCTTCCGAGGTGAAGCAAACTGTTAGCATAATTGGGGACAAGGGCAGAAACTGCTTCCAGTCTTTCTCCTGTTTTCCATTCAATGTAATCATTAACCTCTGCCGTAATGTGGCTGAAACACAGGTTTTCAAATCCAAAATAAAAACCGAACATAAAATAAGTGAGATAAAACCAAATACCTGCAAAAGGTCCGATAATACTTATTAAAACTGCTATTAGCAAACAGTAGAAACCTGCCCAAATGAGCATTCGGTGGGAGTCGACTTTTTTTGACAATAGGGTAGCCAGAATTAATCCGACAACTGTCCCGGCTGCAGATGGGATGGCAAACAGCATGGTTTTATCACTTCCAACCACAATTGTAGCAAGATATCCAATCATTGGTCCTGTCATAGAAAGGAGAGACTTAACCCAGGTTGCTACATAACTAATAACGTAAGGTCGATATTTAAAACCAATAAAGGCAGATTTTGTAAACTTTTGAGGTTTCTTCGAAAACTCTATACGTTCTTTACAGAACAAATGGACCATAATGGATCCTATTCCTGAAACAGCAGTTCCGATTATTGCGATAACCAAGTACATAAGAGCTTTGTTTTTAGAAAATAGTCCAAAAATAAAGGTTAGTCCATATACTCCTCCATATCCAAGATATTGAACTTCTCATCACTAAAGTGTCGAGATTCCTACTTCATAGACTTCGTATTCTCCATCTCCATAGGCGTAACTTCCTGTAGTCCCTACAGTAGTATTCTTTTTTAAGTACTCAATAATCTAAGCCCCTCATTTAATATGTTCATAGCTGCATTATCATCTCTTCCGTGAATAGTAT
>MWEH01000181.1 GCA_002070965.1 Firmicutes bacterium ADurb.Bin080
GGCAAGGCCTACATATTAGAAAATTTAGAAGACATTATGAAGTATTAATAATTTACTTACTAGAGTATCAGACTTGCCTAACAATGTGTTGCCGACTTCGCTTCGCTACGATACTAATCCCCGGGCCTAAGCGCATCGCGCCCGGCTGACGCCTTAAGGCTCGGTGGCTACGGTAGCACGGAACCGTTATACGCCATACCATGCTAAAATTCAAAAAGTAGAAAACATAGAATTATTTTAGGATATAAATCCTTTGTTTATGATATAATAGTAGTAAGGAAAGTAAGGAAAGTAAAGAATTGATTTGAAGGAGGATTTATATATGGAACTTGCAAGAATTTCGTCAAAAGGACAGATAACCATTCCGAAAGAAGTGCGTAAAAAATTGAACCTTAAAGAAGGTGACAAGGTTTTATTCGTCGAGGAGAATGGGAAAGTAGTTATCGCAAATGCATCGTACATGGCATTTAAAGAAATACAGCAAGCCATGCAAGGAGAAGCAGAAAGACAGGGTATTTCATCTGAAGAGGATGTTAATAAGTTAATTAAAGAAGTTAGAAGAGAGATGTGGGAGGGAAAGCATGAGGATAATGATTGATACTAATATTATCATATCCGCAATTCTATTTCCAGATTCTTTGCCTTCAAGATTTGTTGAAGAAGTTACTTCTAAACATAGCATTGTACTTTGTTCTCACATAATTGATGAATTGCACAGAGTTTTCGATAAAAAGTTTAAGGAGAAGCTATTGTATCTGGAAAAGTTCCTATCAAAGTTTTCATTTGAGCTTGTTTATACACCTCAAGATATCGAAATAGATAAGTACCCTGATATAAGGGACGTAGCAGATCTGCCAATACTTGTTTCAGCAATTTTAGAAGATATAGATGTAATTGTCACAGGTGACAAAGATTTTTTTGATGTAGGGATTGATAAGCCGGAGATAATAACGGTTAAAGAATACTTCGAAAGGTAAATTTAATTATGCATGCAGGACTCATTTGGGCATGGTACGGCGTATAACAATGCACTCACGCTGCGGCAGGTCGGGCTGGAGAATTAAGTAGCGTGCCTTGGGTTGCCGGATGCATTTGCTTTGGAGCGGGAGCAGGGCAACCACACCCCTTCACCGGGAGCGGAACTCCGCCAAAAGTTTGAAATAAATGAACAGGGGGAAATTGAATGCTGTTAGGCTGCCAATAAGGGTAGATCTATCACAAGGAAATGAACGTTATACATTATTGAACGGGCAAGAGAAAGAACTTGCTCCGGGTGATATGATGATGGCTGACGGGAGTGGAATCATATCCAGTATTATTTATGGGCCTGATAATCGAACCCAAATAACGCAAAATACAAAGAATATTTTATTTGTTGTATATGCTCCGCCGGGCATTAATGAAGACTTGTTAAAGCAGCATCTGCAAGATATATATCAATATGTAAAAATTGTTTCACCGGACGCCATATTAGAAACGCAACAAGTATGTAGAATTTAAAGTGTTGCTGCTGAAGTTATTGGCTGCAAGCTAATAGAGAGAAGTCATAATTAATTAGATTTAATGCAATCGCAATGGGAGGTAAGAGTATGGGAATTACTCCATTTAAATCTTCTGGCAGAGGGCCTGCTATATTGAGAAATTGTATATTAGGGGTATGGGTTTTGATGTTTGCTTTTAAGCAAAGCACGACATTTATGGCTAGAAACAGTGGTGAGGTAACCGAGATTGTTGCAGGTTTGCTAATTATATTTTTTTCATTGTATGATACTTATGTAAGAAGAGAAAAGAATGATGTGTGGGGAATACCAACATGGATTCTTGGCGGGTTGATTTTGACAATTGGTATATTATTTTACCTTTATAAGAACCCATTTGCTTGACAATAAAATAATGCATATATAATTATTACTTTCACGAAATAATAGCGATAGCCGTCATACTGCCAAAATATGTGAAGCAAAGTTGATTTATATGTATACTATATGAGAAATGGAGATGTGAAAAATGACTGTTAGAATAGCAAAACTGTCTGATATAGATGTAATATATGATTTGATTTGTGATATGGAAAATACAAAATTGGATTATGAAAAATTTCAAAAGGTCCTTAAAAAATATCTTGAAGATGATAGGTATTTCTGCCTTGTGGCGGAACATAGCGGGACTGTCATTGGCTGTTTAAATCTTCGGATAGAGTATCAACTTCATCATACAGCAAAAATTGCAGAAATTTTAGAATTGGCGGTAATGGATAAATACCGTTCTAAAGGGGTAGGGAAGAAACTTTTTGAGAAAGCATCTGGAATTGCGAAAGACAATGAGTGTCTTCAAATTGAGGTTTGTTGTAATCAATTAAGATCAAGAGCACATAACTTTTATGAAAAACAAGGCATGCATAACTTTCATTATAAATTTTCTTTAAATTTTGAGGAGGAAGAAATTAAAGAGAACAGACTGGGATTATAACAATTATCTCAATGATAATCGGACACATCATTCCTGCCCCCATGCAGAGCTTGTCAGAGATTTGAACCTAATATAGACAATATTTATTTAAGCGGCACATGACAAGTCCGGGGTACCGGAAACGGTATAGTAAGATATAGAGAAAGTCCCTGTGGGGCCCCCTAAATTTACTGGTTTAATATTTTGTAATGGAAATTTATAAGGAAGTGAAGTGATGAAAACTATGAATCGACTAATAGATAAGTACACATACCATTTGCAGCAGGGCGAAATACAAGCTGCGTACAAAGGAATATTAGAGTTTATCGGCAAATTGAGAGCAGACATTATAAAAAAATATCCGCATTACGACATAGGCAGTTTATATCAAGGCTATATGGACATGAGCTATTTTTCAGTAAGCACAAAAACACTTAAAGATAAAGGATTAAAATTCGCCATTGTTTACTTACACGCAAAGAAATCCTTTGAAATATGGCTTTCCGCTCGTAATAGAGATATTGCAAAGAGATATGAGTCTATTCTTAAAAGTAACATTTCAGATAGTATTACTGTGTTTCATGATGATAATAATCAAGACGCCATAATAGAATATACATTGACATCAACACCTGATTTTGAGGAACAGGCTTCATTGATAAAAATTATTGAGCAAGGCATTGAAAAGTTTGTAACTGCTATAAACAATCTATTATAGGGTACAAACTCCTACTAACAATGCCCTCACTCGGCGGCACGGCGGCAGTTGCAAAAAGTATGCATGTCTTGGGTGCTGCCATTAGTTAAACGGTTACTGCTAATACTAACTTTATTTATGGAGGGACGCTAATGTTGAAAGTAGATTACAACAGTATCAGCAAAGTTTACGATCAAGTGAGAGGAGAAGAAATAGAAGAATTGCATAGTTTATTGCACGGTATTGAAATTTGTGAAGGTACAACCATATTAGATATAGGATGTGGCACTGGAAATTATACAAACTTAATGGAAAGAATAACAGGCGCAAAAGTTTATGGTCTGGACGCTTCAGAAGGAATGCTTAGTAAAGCTAAAGAAAAAAACAGTAAAATAACTTCTGTATTAGGAGATGCTTGTAATTTACCATTTGAAGATAATTATTTTTCATTTATCTACATGACAGATGTTATACATCATATACAAGATATCAACAAAATGTTTTACGAAATATTTAGAGTACTGCAAACAGGTGGGAGAGTACGTATAGTTACGCAATCACATAAACAGATAAATCTTCGCTATACTTCTGAGTTTTTTCCAGAAACAGCAATAATTGATAAGCAAAGATATCCGGATATTGAAGAGATAATATTTAATGCTGAGAAAAACAAACTGAGATTAGTCGATGTAATAGTAATTGGAGAAGGAAAAGAGATTGAGGTTGGTAAAGAATATATTGAATTAGTAGAGAAGAAGGGCTATTCAATGTTGCATCTGATTTCTGATGATAATTATCAGAGCGGATTAAGAAAGATTAGAAGTGAAATAGCTATGGGAAGTATAAAAAGAAAATCTGCCGGAGCATCATTGGTGTGGTTTGAAAAATAGTTTATTTAACAGCATTTACATTGGGCAAATTGAGGCCTAATGCCGACGCGTCCATGCTTCTCTTGGCTATGCGGGGCTTTGTGGGTCCGGCTCAGTTACGTCGTGATTGCGGAACCGATAGGCGATAGACAATATAAAGAGTATAAGTCCTGAGTGGATTAAGTAAGTATGTCAATGCATTTATTATTATTAAGGAGAGAAACATGATCAATAAACTTATAACAAGTAAAATGCAAGAATCCGACATTGCCCAAGTAATTAAAATTTGGGGAGAGCAATATAAACTATATTGCAGCAGCGATGAATCATTCCCTTCTATCTGGACTAAAAATACAATAGGAATAGAAGAATTTTTGAAAAGAAAAGTAGAAGATAGGACTGCTATTGTTGTGAAGTCAGATAACAATTTAATTGGATACTTAACATATGATGAATTTCCGTTTAATGGTGAAAAGTCAGCATTTTGTCCATCAATTGCACATGCTGCCATTGATGAGTATAAGGAAGAAGCATACTTACTTTTATATAGTAATATTTCAAAAGAGTGGGTAGGCAGGAATATCTATAATCATATGTGGACAATAAACTATAATGATACTAAACTAAGAGGTATTTTATATGACTTAGGTTTTGGTTCCTACTTAATTGATGCATTTACCTGTACAAATATAAAGATAAATAGTAATTCAGAATATGATATTAGAAAAGCCGAATTACAGGACATAGAAATATTATATAATTTAGTAGAAGAATCAAGAGAATATTATAGTTCAGCTCCACTTTTCCTTAAACGAGATCTATATTCAAGAAATGATATATCAGAAATTGTACAAAAGGGCAGTGTATTTATTGCTTGGGAAGGTAATAACGCAGTAGGATTTATTAATATAAGTGTATCCCAAAGGGATAACATTATTGATTTGTCAATAAGAAATAATGGCTTGATTGATGAGATAGGTGTGTACATAAAGCCAGGGTACAGAGGCAGGGGATTAGGTAAAGAGCTATTACAAAATATACTTGATTATTGTAATAACAATGATATAAAAAGTATACATGTTGATTTTGAAACAGCAAATTTGTATGCCAACAAATTCTGGAAAAAGTATTCTAATCCAATGCTTTTGTCGGTTAGAAGGACTATAAACAAGAATATTAACGATTGATATTCATAGAAAAGTATGTTTTGGGTCTATATCTTTTTGTTATCTGATTCGAAGGCATGGTCCTTCGCCTAACACAGCACTCACACGTTTTATACTAATAGTGTGTGGTAATTAGGTCTGAGTCTTTCGACTAAAGATTGACGGGTTCAGGGACGTCGTGAGTGCGTACCCGTTATGCTGCAGGTAATGCAGATTGCTGATCGTGAAAAGATTAATGGATGATGAACTTATTAAGCAGTAATATTAATATTGTAGATTTATGCCATATTATGGTAGAATTGGATAGAGACTGTTGCAGGTGTGGTATGCCTCCTTTTACTAAGGAGACCAACTATGAATTGTCAAGAAAAAAAGTAATATTTTAATGTTCCGAACTTGACAATAGAAAAATGAGCATAGCAAAATAAGCCTATGGTCATAGACAACTGAA
>MWEH01000182.1 GCA_002070965.1 Firmicutes bacterium ADurb.Bin080
AATGCTGCTATCCCGCCTTTGTAATAGGTTGGGACAATTCAAGCAATCAATAAAGCTAAAAAACCCAAAATTGCTATGTTCAGTAGTAGAATAGGATTTAATTTCCGTTCCAAAGTCATAAATCCATGGCTGAGCAAACAGAATATCAGCTACCAACAAAAGCCCAAGGATAAAAGCAAATAACTTTTTCATTGTTATTCTCTATATTTTTCTATATTTACGCAACAGGAAGCGTGTTTATAATAGTTCAATTGTTTTTTTGGGGAGGTGATGCTGTCAAGATAAAATTTCACTATATGAACAAAAGCGGGATAAATATCCCGCTTTGCAATAGGTTATGAAACCAAACTTTCTACTTTTCTCTATTAAAACGAAAATAAAAGAGTTAGGAATTTATGCTGAAAAAAGATGGTTTTAGAGTATGATAATGCCGATTTGGTTACTAAACAAGTTTTCTTACTTTTCATAATTACTACTGATGCTAAAAAAAGATAGACACCCCTTACAAATTAAGAAACGAGGATTTCAGGATGCTTATTGATTTACCCTTTATACTTACTAAAATATAAAATAAGAGTTTTGGGATTATGGGATTTCTGTTACACAATAAACAAAATATCCATATCTATAAAAGACTATCTTGCAAAAAGTTCCGTAGGAACGACACATACTAACAACGGATTTTAATCCGGTGATCAGGAGATGAACAAAAAAATACTAATACGTCTGAAATGAGTTCCGTAGGAACGACACATATTAACAACGGATTTTAATCCGGTGAAAACGAGAAAGAATAACAAAAAAAGTCCCATCGGGACGACAGATATTAACAACGGATTTTAATCCGGTGATTAGATAATACTACACAAAAAATCTTCACTTCTATAGAAAAAGTTCCGTAGGAACGACACATATTAACAACGGATTTTAATCCGGTGAAAACGAGAAAGAATAACAAAAAAAGTCCCATCGGGACGACAGATATTAACAACGGATTTTAATCCGGTGGTCAGAAAATAACGAATAAAAATCCTTCTCCTTCATGGAAAAAGTTCCGTAGGAACGACACATACTAACAACGGATTTTAATCCGGTGATCAGAGAATACTAAACAAAAATCCTTCTCCCTTGTGTTTCCATCCATTCTTATTTAGGAAGATATTTGGGATTATATTCTATCCTATGTTTTTTGAGGAACATCTCGTATTCCTCTTGAACTGTTTGATGTTTATGATGCTCTACTTGATTTTCTATATATTTTATTACTGTCTCAAACATACTTTGAGATACGGAAAAAGCACCATAACCTTCCTGCCAATGAAACCTATGAGGAAACAATCTTATTTCATTAGCCCAATGACTGGAATTCGCTTTCGCAAACTTAGCTAATTCAGCTACAGAAATTTCCGGGTGCATTTTGACCAGCAAATGAATGTGATCTTCTGTTCCATTTATGGATATTGTTACACAGTTCTTCTGATGGATAATACCTACTATATAGGGAATTAAGCGCTCTCTGATTTCTGGCTTAAGTGCACATTCGCGTTCTTGAACTATAAAGACATAGTGGACATAAATCTGAGTGAAACTATTAGGCATAATATTTTCTTATATCTCTTATCACCGGATTGAAATCCGTTGTTAATATGTGTCGTTCCTACGGAACTTTTCTTACAAGGGAGAAAGGTTTTGTTCGGTATTATCTAATCGCCGGGTTCAAAACCCGTCGTTAATATCTGTCATCCCTAACGGGATTTGCCCTAAGCTCTAAGCACTCTACTTTTTCTGATCACCAGATTAAAATCCGTTGTAAATATGTGCCGTCCCGATGGGACTTTTCTTATAAAGGAAAAAGGGTTTTGGTCGGTATTATCTAATCGCCGGGTTCAAAACCCGTCGTTAATATCTGTCGGGGCTGTCCCGAAACTAATTATTGTAAAAAAACAAAATAAAAACTCAAGATTTTACTTGACAATATTGAATATCCTCAAAATATATCCCTATAAACATAAGGAGTTCCGAAATGAATTACAGAGAATACAATCAAGCTCAAACAGACATCTTTGGTCTGGATATCAACGCCAAAATTCCGGAGCATCATTTGGTTCGTTTTGTCAATGACCTGATTGAGAAAATGGATTTATCCAAACTTTATGCACAATATAGCTATGAAGGAAGCCCGGCATATAATCCCAAGATGATGTTAAAAATTATTGTTTATGCCTATATCAATGGTATTTACACCTGTCGTAAAATAGCCAAAGCCGTAAGGGAAAATATTAATTTTATGTGGTTAGCGGGGAATAATGAGCCGGATTTCAGAACGCTCAATACCTTTGCCTGGACCAGGTGTAAAGATATTTTAGTAGATGTATTTAAGACAATAGTTTTAGAGGCAGCAGAAAGAGGTTATCTGGAACTGAATTCCTGTTTTATAGACGGGACGACATTCAGAGCTAATGCCAATCAGAATTCTTATATCTGGAAAAAGTCAACTTTAAGATATCAACAGCAGGTTAAAGACAGAGTGGATATTTTATTCGGCAAGATAAATAAGTTCAACGAAGAAGAACAGTTACTCTATGGGGATCAGGATTTACGGGAATTAGGCACTCAACTAGAAACTGTAGGTGCACTTAATGTTAAAGAGGCTAGTACGGAAGAGATTGCAAAGACCTTAGACCAAACCTCAACAGAGTTGAAAACAGTAGTGGAGCAGTTGCGAAAAGTTCGTCCAGCTAATGATTCGACGGTTAAGAAGATAACATCTTTAATTACAGAGATTAAGAGAGCTTGCCAGCAGGATGTGAAAAAGCTCCAAAAATATGAGCAGCAGCTCAAGATCATTGGGGAGACTAGAAACAGTGCTTCCAAAACAGATAACGATGCTACTTTTATCCATCTGAAGGATGGAACTTTAGCTCCTGGATATGTTGTTTCCATTGCTACTTCTAATCAATTCGTTACTGCCGTTCATATGTATAATGTTCCTCATGAGGCCTTAGAATATACTAACCTGATGGATGTTTATTATGAGAATTTAGGAACTTATCCACAAAAGGTAGTTGGGGATGCGGCCTACGGTATTCCGGTAAATCTTGACTATACACATAACAAGAACATTACCAGTTACTTAAAGCTCCAGGACTATAAACGGGATTATTGGGATAGTTTATTACCTGGCTTCGTCTATGAGGAGAGCAAGGAGCAGTGGATTTGTCCTAATGGAAAGATATTGAGCTTGTATCGGGAAGAAGAGTTTAGTGCATATGGACCACCGAGAATCCTAAAGCATTATATATGTAAAGATTGTAAAGATTGTCCTTTTGCGCGGAAGTGCATTCCTTATAAGAATAAGAGTGTTAAAAGGATAACATACGATCCTTATGGAAGTTCTCTAAAGAAAGAAACAGCTAATAATATTCTTTCGGAAGAAGGACAGAAATTGAGAAAAAGACGATGTATTGAACCGGAATCAGTATTTTCCTTTATTAAATGGAACAATAAGTTTAATCGCTTTACAGTCAGATCGTTAAGCAAATGTAGGGAGCAGTTAATATTGATGCTGATAGGGCATAACATCAAGAAAATCTATAATGCTACAATGGCTACGATGACAGGTACCTAAAAGAGATAATTAAGTTCAGAAACTAACTAAAAAGAAAGTTTTTGAGTGGGAATAGGGGAAAATTATTTACCCTACCCGAATTTTGGGAGAATAAGTTTATCAATTACTTGGGTTCAGAATTTTTTTGACTCAAATCCCGACTAAAATATCTCTTTATACCCCTCTAGGGAAAGTAAATTGTAGTTGTGAGACAGCCCCTTATTTTGTTATTCTTTGTCATTTTCACCGGATTAAAATCCGTTGTTAATATGTATCGTCCCGATGGGACTTTTCTTATAAAGGAGAAAGGTTTTTATTCAGTATTTTCTGGTCACCGGATTGAAATCCGTTGTTAATATGTGTCGGGGCTGTCTCACAACCTCCAAAAAGTGCATATTTTAGTGTTTTTGGGTATACATAAATGTCTCCTCAAGGGGAG
>MWEH01000183.1 GCA_002070965.1 Firmicutes bacterium ADurb.Bin080
ACAAGATAAGTATCATTAATATGCCCACAACCATATCTACTTACAGCCACAGGCTCACCTTTTATTTGAAAATTCAATACAACGCCAATCAATTTCTCCATATATCTTTCCCTATAATTCAATAAAATCTTATTGGTTAATATAATATCATATTTACATAATCAAATGTTACCATAACCAATATGTCCTCCGTTCCAACAAGCAACCTCTGCTACATATACATTTCCTTTCTCTTTACATCTTAGCCCTTTTTTGATAAAATACACTTGCTTTGGGCAATTGACTCAGCTGGTAGAGTGCCTCCGTCACATGGAGGAAGTCAGGGGTTCGAGTCCCTTATTGCCCACCATAGACACACGGAGCAACGGAAAACGCTGTTCCGTGTTTTCTTTTCCCCGAAAGCCTGCTTGTTATCATTCAAAGCGGGCTTTTTTGCTGTCTTTATGCCTTTTGTGGTTCTTTTTATCCGCCGTCTATATCGCCACTTTTTATTCTCGGATTTGAACTGACCGCCCGTTTGTCTTTTTATCTCTTTACTTTTTATCCTATTGCACCCACTTTTTGAATTCGTCGCAAAATCAAGTTTAGAAATCAAGTTTTTCAAACTGTTATGCTCTCACCGTCCTGCAATAGTATTATGTCGGCGTTTATTCCTAACAAACGAAAATTCTCGGGGCCTTCGCAATGTATCGGCACGACAGTTTTTGCCTGCGTTATCTCGCAGACCTTTTTTATGTCCTCCGTCGTCGCGTGTCCGCTCGTATGTAATTGCATTAGCTGACTCCCCGCCGCCGTTGCTTTGTCAATGAAACCGCATTTATATTCATCAAACGCCGCGTGTGTTTTATCTAAATAACCGCTCCACATGGAGTATATTAACAAATTGTCGGGAAATGCGCCCAGCGCTTTCTGCGTTATGTAGTTAGCTCGCCCAATAAAACAAAAACCAACCTTGCCCATTAGGTCATGCAAATTTTCGCCGTATGTAAATATCTTTTGTTTGCTGAAATTGTAAAACGGCGAAGTGCTGTTTTCGGTTACAATCCGCAAAATCTCTAACTGGAATTCGCTCTCACAAACTATGAAAGGCTTTTTGTTGGCAATCGCCGCGCTGTAAAACTCCGCTATCGTATCAATGTTCGTTGAACTGCAAAGGACAAAAACGTTCTTGTTATCTCTGAGTAATTCCGCCGCCTTTCGTCCAAGCTCATGCTCCGTTAAGACCTTTTCGTTGGGTCGTGAAAGCATCGTTCCCTCTGTTATTAATACATCGATGTCCTTTGCGTATTTTTCAAAAACAGCGGGCATTTTGCGCCCTCGCGCTCCGTGCATCCGAAAGTCTCCCGTATGTAAAATCCGCTTGCCGTCAGCTTCTATTAAAAGCATATATGCGTCAAACGCCGAATGGTCAACCGTATACGGTGTTATCTTTATATTCTTAATTATAATAGGTTTGCCCGCCTCTAAAGTTTCAAAACCCGCCACAAGTTCAGGATTCCCTTTGTCGAGCTTTCGCTTGAGCGTCCGCTGTACGACAGTGTATATTTGCTTTGCCGTCGCGCCTATGTATATCGGTATTCCTGACAAAACCGCTTCGAACATTCCGACATGATCACCGTGGTAGTGTGTGATAAATACCGCGTCGCAGTCTTGCTTTCCTTTCGTTACACCCTCAATATTGAGCGGCGGGCTTTCACTTTTATCGGCTCGAGGTAGTTCCGACCCCATGTCAATAATAATCCGCGCCACCGCTGTTTTTATCTCGGTTATGCACCCTCCTATTTGGTGAGTTCCCCTATGTACTTTTATTTGCATTTATACCCCTTTGCCAAAGAGTCCCATATTTCATCAATTCCCGGCTCTTCACCCGATGGTACCCACATAACATTTTCTGCGCCGAGCTCCGCATTGATTGACTCTATCGTGTGCCGGCCGTTATCGTTAAGCTTTTTGGGAGTTTCGTAAACGAGCAGCTTCGCGGTCGTTAGAAGGCTATTATTTGGTTCGTAAGCCGTGCCGAATACAGAGTTTATTATGTGAATATGTTCGGCATATTGCATAGCGATATTCTGCGCCTGTTCGGCAATTCCCGCTGTATAAATGTTGACCTGTTCTATCACTTCAGGACTATAGCCCACCGCGCGGTTGACACGATTATCGGAAAAGACTTTACCCTCTACGAACATAATTTGCCGAGTTTCCGTGTTCAATAGAACCATGTCGCACTTTTTATTTCCGCCTACCGTTCCGTTCAGCTGTATCTCTATGTCCAAAACAACAGTTTTCGTTTTGCTTCCCCGATCAAAAGTATGGCTGTTTAGCCGATCAAGAAGCTGTCGCTCTTTTGCCGATCCATCGGTATTTTTGTATCTGTTCTCATTTTGACGCTTTGCTTTTTCATATTCGTCCATTCCGTCCGTTCCTTCGCTGTATGACTCGTATTTTTTGTCCCGCACATACGAACTTCCGTTGAACTTGTACAAACAGCCGCCTTTATAGTAAAAATGTACCTCGCCTATGCGGACTGCTGGGAAAACAAGACCTGCGTATATATCTTTTTTCAAGCGGACAAAAAGTTCGGCGTTTGCGCCGGATAATTTGTCAATCTTGGAACAATCAAAACTTCTTATAAACCCCATATGTATTACTCCTATATATAATTTTTCAAATTCTCTTTTTAAGATATAATAGTTTTCCTAGTATACAATGATTTCTCTATCCGCCAATTCAGTTGTCTTAACAGTATATGTCTTTATTACTTCCTCGTTTTAATTTACAATGCGATTAACATTCTTTTGATAGGTATAACCGCTTGTTTCGAAGGAAAAATAGTATTTGCGGCTGCAATTGATATCAATCCGATCAATAAACATATTACTAAGGCAAATGATTTCAACGATAATGATTTGTTTTTTATTTTTATTACCCTTTGTTTTATTGGTATTTTGACCTTGTTGTGTTTTCTATGGAAATATTTGTAATACCCTGGATGTCGGTTTGATTCACTTCAATGATGAAAAGCCAACTTTCGGCAATATCATTGTATGTTCCTCGCTTTAAACTAATTTCAATAATTAACTCATCCCCTTCAATAGTTAATTTCTCGACTCTTGGCTCTCTTGCCGAGTTATACAATACAGAAGAATTAATGATTAAAGTTTTATTCTCGAAAAATTCTTCATTATACCCTCGTATTTTCTCGCTTAATTCGCTACCATAGCCATCATTGTCTTCTTCGAATGCTGGATTACTCCACTCCTCACACAAATCTCTTAATTCATTAAAGCTTTTTACTATTACTCTTAGACCCACAGTAATACCGCCGTTTTCAGCTTCTTTACTTCCAAATACGACTTTGTCTGAAAATCCGATATTGTACTCAATCCCTGAATTTTGACAACCACACAATGATACTGTGCAAATAATTGTTATTAGCAGTAAACAAATCCCTCTCTTAAGCAAAATTTACCCCCTTATTAAATCGTCCATATATCTTACATACCATTTAATTTGCACAATTTTTATATACAATTTAGCTGTTCGGTTATAGCCGTAAAAAACTCTTTATTCCACAATGAAAGCGACCGATTGTTTTTTATAAAAGGTTCGACGTCGGATTTTGCGTTTTCATAATCGATTTCGGCAAATCTTGAAAATAATACTAGCTTTAATTCTTGTATTGAAAGCTGGTTGCCTGTGGGTAAAAAGCCCGATTGAATCAGCCTTTCATTTAGGTGTTTAAGGTTAACGGGGGCATTGTGCGACAAGTAAAAAACATAATCATAAAGATCTCTACCTTTGACACGGTTTTTCCAGCCTCTGCATATAACCGCATGAATCTTTCCCGCGAACAAAGAAGGTTGATCATATAGTCCGACCTCATAAGGATACGGTAACAATCTGTATTTCCGTTCAAAAGTCGCATACGCCGGAGGGTTGATATCTACCTCAAATTTAATTTTTATGAGCTCGTTTGCGGATATTCTTCCCTGCAGATCATTATTGGAATAAAACATAAGCAAGTGCTCTTTTGTATTTCCTTTTAAAAATGCAGACCTTATGTTTGAATCAAAGGTCTTTTCTTTTTCTTCCATCTTAAAATTCAATCCAAAGGCCCTAACTTCCTTTTCCAGTATAGGAAAATATTGAGTCAAATCAAAATTCGGATTTGGTTGCATTAAAGAAAAGTCCAAATCTTCGGAAAATCTGTCAAGTCCGTAAAAAATTCTTAGTGCCGTTCCTCCATAGAACACAGCTGAATCGAAAAACCCAGCCCGCGATAATCCGGACAAAACTATTTCTTGTATTATTTCTTTAACGCTGTTCTTTCTCTCCTCAACTGTGTCGGAAGAATACTTTTTAAGCATTTGCTCAATAAGCTTATCCATTCTTATATCTCCTTTTTAGATATGCGCCCAAAAGCTCCAGATTGACACTTCCGTACTTGTCTGATAACTCAATCATGTCAGCATGGTTCAATTTATTAAATTCCTTTTGGTCAATTCTTAAATCTTCAAATAGTACACGCTCCAATTCTTTCTGGCTAGATATCTTTGACATTTTATAGAGCTGATCACAGACAGCTTTTTCCGCTGAAGCTATTTGGCATACATATTCTCCTTCCTTGTAAACATTTATACCATACGGATAAGCCTCGCTTGGCACATCTCTGAATATAAAAAAACCGAAAGGCGTTTCATATTTCTTTGTCTTTCTCTTTTCAAATGTTGCAGAAGTACAAGCATATACGGCCTCAGGTATCAAAGAATGATATGCAAGCGCAAACTCAAAGGATAAATATGAAGGGGCATATATGCTTGCAGCCAAATAATGCGCCGGGGTACTTCTGTCCGTTTCATATAGTCCCTTGACAATAGGAATATAAACCCCATCCTTTACCAATCGTGCAATTTTACTATGAGGATTGCTATATTCTTTCAGTTCATTTATAATAATTTTTGTAGTTTTTACCATATTTGCTCCATCAACTGCAATTATATTGCATTATCTGGAGAAAATCAAGGTATTTTTGTATCTTACGAGCATCCTTATTGCCTACTACCAAGCCACACGAAAAAGGAGCGTATACTCTAGCCCCCATCGTGTGTCTTTTTTTGTTGTTTTTCTCTCGATTTCGCCTATTTTCAGCTACGCTCTCAAATACTTTTAAGAATTATTACTTATCGTTCGTTGTCCCTGCCATCAGTTAGGGTCTGTTTTTATCTCAGCGCCACGTATGTTTTGCAATGTATCAATCACAATAAATCCTATGTCTGGGTGATTCTCAAGAACTTGTTCTAGCTTTTCAAAAAATCCTTTATCCGTCTGATTGGCATCAGTTATCAAATATGCATTATCGGGACTAGCCTGCTGCTCTTGGTTATTGAATATAATAATGGTATACTAAAAACAATTAGATTAATCTAGAAATAATTTGGACTTTAATGAATAACTTATCTAATTAGCGGGATAATTAATGAAAAAAAGTAGAGCACCAATATTCATTTTATTAATTATTATTTTTTTTGCCGTAGCTATTTTTTCTGCATGCGTGGCCGATACACATCCAGTTAATGGTAAAAATGGGGATTTTATAATAACTAACGAAGTTTTAACAAGGTATTTAGGAAAAGATAGCATTGTTGCCGTTCCGGACTATGTAAAGGTCATAGGTCAATCGGCATTCTATGAGGTTAATACTTTAGAGAAAATTATAATTCCCAACTCGGTTACCAGCATAGAATATAAGGCATTTTATAAGTGTACACAGCTAGCAGAGGCCACAATACCGGATTCAGTTACCGCGATAGGAGAATACGCATTTGCTTATACTACGATTACTGGTGTATCGATACCAAAATCGGTGACCGCAATAGGGAATTGGGCATTTACCGGCTCTATCTACCTTGAAACGATAACAGTAGATGACGATAATCCTATATATAGAAGTGAAGCGAACTGTCTTATTGAACGCGAAAATAAGAGTATTATTCAAGGCTGTAAAACAAGCGAAGTGCCGCAATCTGTTGAGAGGATAGGAGTGGGCGCTTTTTCCGAAATTAGCTCACTTGAGAGCATTACTATCCCTGATAATATTAAATATTTGGGCGACGGTGCGTTTTTGGGTTGCACTGCTTTGACGCAATTTTTCATTCCGCGGTATGTAAGTTATATTGGTCATAGTTTATTTAACGGCTGTTCGTCGCTTGAGAGCATTTCGGTTGCAAGTGAAAATCAAATATTTCGCAGTGCAGGGAATTGCGTCATGTGGATTACCGATAACAATAGCTTGATTATCGGTATAAAAACAAGCGTTATTCCACACGACGTATCAAAAATAGATAGAGCAGCATTTATCGGTAGTAGTATAACAAGTATTGAAATTCCTAACTGTGTAACTAGAATCGAACCATCCGCATTTGAGAGCAGTGAGCTTACAGAAATTAATATTTCGCCATCAGTAAATTATATTGCTACAGGTGCTTTTTTTGACTGTAATTCACTAGAAACAATAATTGTAGCGCCCGAAAATGCATTTTATAAAAGCGACGGCAATTGTCTTATAAGGGTTGAGGACAATGCGTTAATGCTTACTACCAAACAAAGCATTATACCCGATTATATTAAAAGCATAGACTCAGGAGCGTTCGGCGCTTCAGCAACAACTAACATAAATATCCCTGCGTTAGTTACGAGTATTAGTTCGGGAGCCTTTAACAATTGTAATTCAATAGAGCAAATATCTGTTGATAGTAAAAACGAGGTTTATAGGAGCGAAGGCAATTGTATAATTAAAAAATCCAATAATGAATTAGTGGTAGGCATCAAAACTAGTATTATTCCCGATTCGGTCACTAAGATAGGATATGGTGCATTTTGGGGTAATTCTGAATTGGTCTCAATTGAAATACCGAACTCCGTGACAATAATTAAAGATAATGCTTTTTTTGATTGCACTGCTCTTACCGAGGTTATAATACCGAACTCAGTTAAGAGTATTGGTACGGCTTTTTGGGGGTGTAGTTCGTTAAAGAGTATTAAGCTGTCCGACCAAATCACAAATATTGGATTGTGGGCGTTTATGGATTGCACTTCGCTGACGAACATAGAAATTCCAAATTCCGTGCAAACTATAGGCAAACAGGCATTTTACGGCTGTATTTCGTTAACAAATATTACAATGTCAAATTCAGTAGAAAGTATAGACGAGTCTCCATTTTACGGCTGTATTTCGCTGTTAGACATTTACTTTCTGGGAAGTCAAAGCGAATGGAATAATATTAATACACCATCTGTTCAAATTGCGTCAAGTATCAACATTCATTTTATAGACCCATTACAGGACTAAGTAATTGTGCCCTGCCAAGTGAGACAGTTTTAAACCATATTGAAGAAATTCAAAAGGTTCAATGCTGTTTTTTTTAGCTATTATTCTTAAGTTTAGGGGAACTTTTCATTTGTATCAGGGCATAAAAATGGTACCTGATCTAACCTTTTGCCGGATAAAGAATCATCGGCACAAATGATTACCGCATGCAATACATTTGATTTAATAATTTTTTTCCGCATTTCAGACAGAAAGCTAAGGGTGGCTGACACTCTTCCACGCAGTGAAGAAGGATGCCCGACTGATGAAAAACGGTTGGGAAAGAAAATGGAAAAAAGTGTATTGCGCGGGGATTATGCTTTTGGACTTAGAAGACCCGTCCAAAGTACTGGGCATCTGCAAAGAACCTCTTTTGATGCCCGAAGCTTCTTGTGAACTTTATAACGGTTTTTGCAATAACGTTATATTCCCCTGCGGGATGGTGGAAGAAAACGGAATGACTAAAATATATTACGGTGCCGGAGATACCGTAACCTGCCTTGCTACCGCAAAGACGGAAGATTTGATTCGACTCTGTTTAGAGGGAAATTGTGAGTTTTAACAATGTTTGCCTTGTTTTATGGCGTTGTTGCAGTGGGAAACGGATAGATTTGCCGATAAGTTCTTTGAGTTTCCGTAAAACGTCGAATTAGGCAGGCTTGTTTCTCATTAAAATAAACTTATTTACTGGGAAAGCTAATAAAAAACCAGCAAACTGACAAATGGCTTTTGCTAAAGCTCCGGCCAAGTCAACGTTTGGAATAACTTTGCATAGTGCGGTGTTTAAAATGCCCCCGACATAAAGGTTAAGTCCCACTACTATGATTACTGCCATAACGGCAAAACCTATTGCGCTTAGAAGAATATTATTGGTGGACTTGAATGTCTTTTTGAAATTAGTAATAAATTTCAACCCTTGTCCTATGATAGAAGAAACCACAAAAGCTATCAAAGCCCCTAATCCCCCTGCCTCGGTAGGATAAACGAAAAGAAACCAACTTACCTCTTTATTAATGCCATTCTTAGGTAAAATATAGTTTAATAACATGAAAGTAAGTAATTCCGTCCAGCCAGCAAGTAATGAGAAAATTGTGTATTTAGCAAATTCCCAAGCGGTCGGATTCTTACTAAAAAATTCTTTTATTTTTTTAAGCATTAATTTACCCCCGATATTCATTAATTAACTTTGCTTTTTTTAGGAAAAAGTAAAGCCAGGGTATTATCACAAGTTGAATAATAATTCCCGGCCAGGCAGTTATGAAAGCTGATGTAATAAAAGCAGTAAATGTGTAGCCATCCCCTAACACCCCGTATAGTATATATGACACCGCACCAAGTACTGCCCTACCTAAAAGCATTGCACTGACAAGTGAAATATACAACGCAAGGATGAGTTTGAGCTTTTTTAATAAACGAAACAAAACACCTGCAACAACAGCATAGGATGTCAGCTCAAAAACCATAGCGACAGCTACTGGATAAATTACAGGCATCCCAGTTATTACAGAACTTAGAAGTGGTGTTATTATTGCCGCAACTCCTCCCAACAAAGGACCGCATATAAAACCACATAGAATGACTGGAATGTGCATCGGCAAAAAAACTATACCAAGGATATTGATTGAATGAAAAACAATCGGAAGCAACACTCCTATAGCCACAAAAAGCGCGGTAAGCACTAAATCCCTTACTCTTATTTTTTTCATCAAACAAAACCCTATCAAATAATAGACTTATTTTATCACATAATAAATTACAATAACACCATTGGATGCATTCTTAGTTGCGCTCAATGAAACGATAGTATTATTGAATATAGTTTTCTAAAAATTCCTCTATTTGTTCCATGGACGGGATCCCTTCTAGGCTACCAAGTTTTTGCATCTGAATTGCGGAAGCAGCTGTAGAAATATCTAATATTTCTTGATAATTATATATGGGTTTGGAAAGAAGTAATACTGCAGTGGCAAAAAGGCAATCCCCTGCCCCTGTTGTATCGACAACAGGTGTGTCATATCTTCTGGAATAAAATACTTCGCCATCTCTGGTATAAAGTTCGCTACCTTTTTCTCCTTTTGTCAAAATAACAACACTCAATGTTTGTGAAAAAGCAAAAAATGAACTGATTATTTCTTCGAGTGACTTATTTGAGAACAACCAAAGATCTTCTTCGGATGCCTTCAAATAATGTGTTCTGGCTAACGCAGTATTAATTGCGACTTTGCATTCGGTTATATTTTCCCACTGTCTTAATCTAAGATTAATGTCGAAAGCAATTTTACCGCCTTTAGATAACATCGAATCTATTGCTTTTTGTAGGGAATACTTTGTCGAACACTCCCTTAGAACAAAAGAACAAAAATGCAAAACATCTCCGCAAGAAAAACTATTTACGTCGATCTCTTCTTCAGAAATATAGCAATCAGCACATAATTTTCTTCTCTCACATAATGAGTTGCCATTAACCGAGGATATGATTACTTTTCCTGTAGGATGAATCGGGTCAACAATAATTTGTGAAGTATTAACACCGAGGGATGTCAGTTCCTTGATTATTTTCCCCGAATCAGCCTTACCTATTTTTGTAATAATTGATGCATTGCCCCCTAGTTTTGAGATTGTAGCGCAAAAATTAGCTGAGGTTCCACCTAATAGTTCTTGGCCCTCTTTCTCAAATATGTCTATTAAAGCCTCTCCTAGAGAATAAAACATTAGACTCCTTATCGATTAGCCATATTTTAACATAAATATTGTAAAAAAAATTACGATAACGTATGATAAAAAGAAGGAAGGGAAAATATGGAAAAAATTATATTCAAAAGCTACGACGGCACGGAGCTAGCTTGTTTCGTGTGGGATGATGTTCAAAATCCCAAAGGCGTAATACAAATAATACACGGGATGACGTCTCATATGCAGCGCTACTCTGAGCTTGCAGAAGTTTGGAACGGGTACGGCTACATAGTTTTTGGTGATGACCATAGACCGCATGGGGAAACGGCAGGCCTCGAAAACTTGGGAAAAGCTAGCATTAATAACTTTCAAGAAAACGTACTCGACGAAATAGCCCTTACAAAAATGTTAAAGCAAAAATATAATTTGCCTGTCCAAATTTTTGGCCACAGCTACGGTTCTTTTTTAATGCAATCCTATATCGAAGAGGAAAACAATTTAATAGATGGGATTATACTTAGCGGTTCGGCTTATATGGGTAGGCTTAAATTGCTTTTCGGCAGAATACTTACTTCCATGCAAAGAATTAGTTATCGTATGGATGAACCTAATATGATAATGTTCAAAACTACCTTCATAGCAAACAACAAGCCTTTTCTATCAGAGAATCTAGAAAATGCTTGGCTTAACCGTGACCCTAAGATGGTGGAGCTCTACAATAATGACCCTTATTGCAACTTTTATATGAGTCACGGGTTTTATTATTCTATGATGAGAGGCTTAGGTAACGCCTACAAAAAAACAAATATGAAGAAAATAAGAAAAGACTTACCCATATTTATAGTAAGCGGATCCCGCGACCCTCTTGGGGGGATGGGAAAAAAGGTTGAACGGCTATACAATGTATACAAAAAACTAGGCCTCAATGTAAAAATGAAGTTATATGAAGGAGCACGGCATGAATTGAACTCCGACATAGACAAAGAAGTAATTATTCGTGAAATGACAGATTTTTTCGATAAAAACATTTAGGTATAATCATGACAAAAATAAAACTGGACTATGGCAAAACAGGCCATATAATTCAACTAGATAATGCGGACGTTTTTTTCCCACAAAACCAAATTGCGCTGAGTAATCCCGAAGAAATTATACATCAAAAACTGCTCTCCCCCGATTTTGGAGAAAGCCTGGGCAAGCTAGTTATCGGGAAAAAAACAGTTGCTATAGCCCATACGGATATAACCAGAGCCACACCTAACCATATTATTATACCTCTAATTTTAAAGGAGCTTTTGCGCCTGGGCATTCAAAAAAAAGATATAACCCTGATAAATATGACTGGAAGTCACCGCCCACAAACAATATCAGAGTTAGAATCTATGCTTACCAAGGAAGTAGTGGCCAACTATACTTGCATCCAGCATGATAGCTTTGATTATGACACTATGACATTTGTTGGTAACATGAGTGATGGACATCCTTTGTACATAAACAGCAGATTTTATAATTCAGATTTGAAAATTGTCACCGGTTTTATAGAACCGCATTTTTTCGCAGGTTTCAGTGGTGGGCCAAAGGCAATTTTACCTGGGCTGTGTGACATTAATACCATAATGCATAACCATAATGCCGAGAGAATAGCTTCTGACAAAGCAACTTGGGCTATAACTGAAGGAAACCCTGTGTGGGAAAATATTCGTGAAGGCGCTCGACTTGTTAATCCGGATTTTTTAATTAACGTCGCCCTAAACACGGAAGATAAAATATCTGCAGTATTCGCAGGTTCCTGGGAAGACACCCACCGAAAAGGCTATCTGTTTGTTAAACAACACGCCATGCAAAAAGTAACCCAACCATACGATATAGTCATAACTACAAACAGTGGTTATCCATTGGATATGAATTTATACCAAGCCGTGAAGGGAATGAGCACAGCCGCCCAAATTGTTAAAGATGGGGGCACAATTATTATCGCAGCGGAATGCTCTGAGGGCATACCATACGGCAGTCACTATCATCAAATCTTAAAACGGGCAACTACCCCTTCAGAGCTTTTTGACTTGATATCCAAAAATACAGAGACCGAACCCGAACAATGGCAGGTTCAGATACAAACACGCATACAAAAAAGAGCAGATGTTTATCTGTATTCAAATCTTTCTGACAAGGAAGTTGAAGAAGCGATGCTAAAGCCTTGTCACGGAATAGAAAAATTGTTGAAAGAAAAAGGTGGAATCGTCGCAGTACTTCCGAAAGGTCCGCAAACAATCCCATACATTGAAAGAGACTAAGGCCTCCCTGAAAATCAAGATTTATTCCGAAAAACCGTGAGAATCTTTTCTCCCGTTCCTTATTTTTTAGATTCAACTCTGTTTAGGATTACTTAAACGATCCCACCACACCATCTTCGAGATATCCCCTTGTCAAAATTCGTAGTGCCGGCAATCAAAGCATACTATCTGCAACTATTATTGATTATGCGTTTTCGGGTTCAGTGGACATTGCTTCTTTGTGAGATTGTTCCTCTTGGTGAGAGGCTTCCTCTTGCTGGGCTCTTTTGCGCAATTCTTCTATTATTTTGTTATGTCCATCTTCCTGAAGATCAAAGAAAAGAAATGGTATTGCTGACAATAAAACGCTAGCTGCAGCGACCACGATATGGATGATAAATATGCCCTTGCTGATAGATAGGTCAAAAAGAATATCCCAGTCAGTGGTTAGGCCGTTGCGAGTTAAGAGAAAAGGTAAAATATATCCCATAAGCAATCCTATTGGCGTGGAAAGATAAGTAAAAACACCCATAAATCCATCAAGTCTTTCGTTGCTTATGTACTGTTGATAATCCCAAACGATGGACGCATAAGACTTGTTTAAGGCGTTGGCCGGAGTAGAGAAAATAGACATGAGAAGAGCCCCGAGAACATAAATAATCATACTGGATTGCATTACTCCAAGGGCTAGCACGCCAAACAATGCCACCTGAATAAAACGGCACCATATATAAGTATTTCTAATGCCGAATTTTTTGACTAACCAGGGAGTCATCAGATTAGCAGGTGTACTTGACAGCCCCGCAACGGCTGTAGCAATACCCATTGCCCATTCCATTTTCAGAGAATATACAAACATCCAAGAAAGGACCGGTCCTGCAACCCCGTTAAGCGTATACAAAATCCCGCTGATATTTGTAAGCCACAGATATTTATTGCGCAAAACCTCTTTGAGTCCACGTTTAAATTCAACTTTTACGACATGTTCTTTGCTTTGAATAACTCTCTCCTGCGGAAGAATAATAAAGAAACTAAGTACCAAAGAAATTACGCAAAAAATCGGGATGAATACTCTGTAGGTAGTGATGTTAAGCATACCTCCAGTTAGAACAGCTACTACTGGAAAAATCATGCCGTAAATAGAGCGTAACAACCCGTTGACTATACTAGTAATCGATATTATCTTGGTTCTCTCCTTTGCAGAAGAGGACACGACATAAGTAAGGCTCTGCAAACTGCCGGTATAGTTAAACATGAATATTCCAAGGAGCGCAAATACAAGATTACTAGCCACCAGTTTTTGTGTATAGGTCATGATTTCATATGGGAAAAAAGTAATTGCAGAAAGCAAAACTGCAATTGGAACACCGGCAAAAAGCAACCAAGGTTTATACTTGCCGTACTTTTTGCTAAACTTCTTCATTAAAATAATTCTGAAATATACCGCAGCTACAGAAGTGAGGATAAAAACGGACAGTATTTGAGGTAACCCTGTAACAATACTTTCTCCTACTGTATCGGGGATAAACCATATTCCTATCGCTACTAGGCAAAGCACTGCCGACAAAATATGCGTAAACATTTTTGTCTTTCCAGGCAACTCACCCAGATTGTCAGTTACTATCATGTGCAGGGGGTTAAAAAGCAAGCCCATCACCGAGCCTATCATGCCTACCACATAAACATCGTTGACGGAAAGCCCGAAGATAGGTCCAATCAGATAGCTTGCTACATTAAAGCTTATCACCGTTCCTAAATATCCGATTCCGTTAACGCCCATGCCCCCAATCCCAATAGCGGCAAACTCTTTAACAGATACTTCTTCCCCATCTTTGGGTGTCTTCCAGTTATCTTTCAGTGACCTAAACATCGACTTTAACTTTGTAGCCATTTATGCGCCCTCCCCATAAGTGATGCTTAGTTCTTTAATGTTTTGCCCGGCTTTTGTGGGATACCACTTCTTTCCCAAGCTGATATCAGCCTCTGCTTTATGTACACGGATCTGAAGTAGGTTGACACAGTTATAATAAGCGTACTCGCCTATACTTTCTATTGAATTTGGAATATCTAAAGTTGTTAGTTTTTCACACCCTAAAAATGCATTTTGGCCAATGGCAGTCAAGCCCTCATTTAACGTGATTTTCTCCAAAGCCAATGTCTTTAAAAACGACAGTTTTCCCAATGTTTTTACAGTAGAAGCAAGAGTAACTTCCTTGAGATTATCACATTTATAAAAAGCCATATCCTGTATAATTTCTACCCCTTCGGGCACTATATATTTCTCTGCATTATGGTTGGGAAAAGAAATAAGAGTTTTGCCATCCTTACTAAAAAGCACTCCATCAACACTCTTAAAATGAGGGTTATTATCAGATACAGTAATTCTTTCTAATGCGGTATTATTCCGTATTCCCCAACTGTCTATTTCAGAAATGTTATCCCCCAGAATAATATCGGTTAAATATTCAGAGTTAGATAATCCGTGTTTTGCTATTGATGTAACATTTATTCCATCTATTTGGTCGGGCACAGTCAGAACAGTAATTGACTTTAAGTCTTTATACGCGGTGAGAGTATAAGTATTTGTTTCTGCTTGTAGCTGATACTCCATGTTGTCGTTTTTAACAACATTGCACCCGGATAACAGAGCTAAACAAAGGGCTATTAAAAATACAACAAAAATGCTCTTTTTCATACCTCTTTCCGCTCCAATTTATCCAATATAATAACACTAACGCTTCTCGGGGGCAAAATTGTCTTTCCCGAGCCACCTTCAAAATTAACTGAGCTTTTGCGAGGAAAAATAATCTCTATTGGTTTGCCAAAATAGTCAGGTGTGTTTCGTGCATAATCATCTGAACATAACAATGTTTCGGCAACGCCCTTTGCTGTAAGATTGGAGCCTTCCAGAAGGATACTAGTTTCTATTGGGTCGAAGCTGATATTAACTAACTTAATATATATATTCTTTTCGTCTGTAGTTGCGCTGTAGTAAATCTCTTGTGCTGTACAAGAACCCGGAATATATCGGTCTCCAATGTTTGAGCTAAAGAGCTTTTGCACGTAATAATTTGCGGTTTTTACCACATATAAACTGTTGAAATTAATTAGATTGTGCTTCCATTGTTCTCCTCCAATCCTCGAGAAAAGGGGGGCGTAAGAGGACATCACAACCTTATCGGCATTGCGCTCAATATGGGTTAAAAAAACTGCTTCTGCAAGTGCTGAATAATAATTGTTTGGCATAGCCTTATCATCCCAAGGCGTGTTCGCCGCATATTCGCCCAAGAATACTCTTATTTTTCGGTCGTAATCGTCATATAAATCTGCATTTTCAATGCACCAATCGGGTTTTCGGTAAAAATGGTCATCAACAATACAATCATCATGGATACCATCAAACCCTTGTCTTCTTTGCTCATAATTTTTATGTTTATAGCAATCAAATCCTGCACTAAATACTATGTCTATATACGGGTATTTTTCTTTTACTGCAGCTTTTATTACTCCGAAGTTGCGCAAATATATCTCACCCCAATTTTCGTTTCCGATTCCTAGCATCTTCAGTCCGAAAGGTTCAGGATGCCCGCTATCAGCGCGAAGTTTAGCCCATTTGTTAGTTAGAGGATCGCCATTTGCAAATTCTATTAAATCAAGCGCATCATCGATATATCTCTGAAACTCGGGTTGGTCGGGGGTAAAACAACGCTCGGAGCGTCCCTGACATGCTAGTCCCGCATTTATGATAGGCAGTGGCTCTGCTCCAAGATGTTCACAAAGTAAAAAATACTCGTAAAAACCTATCTCGTAGCTCTGCATATATCCGCCATCCCCTTGTCCTTCCCCCCAAAGGTTTATTTGCGGTTTGCGGTTTGAGATCTCTCCCACGGTGTTTTTCCAATAGTATGAATTATGGGTATCGTAGCCCTCTACTATGCACCCCCCAGGAAATCGGATAAATGACGGTTTTAATTCCTTCAAGGAATCCACAAGATCCCTTCGCATTTTGCCTCCGCTCCATGCGGGGTCATCCATGCCGAGTGAAGAGACATCCCCGAAATAAAAATCATCCACACATAAAGAGCCTTCGCCACTGAGACGCATGACAAACTTTCCTACTGCTGTTTCTGATGCTTCAAGTGTGATTTTGGTTTCTACCCATTCGGAAGGATTCGAGGGTACGTGTGCAACATTTGTCACGATGCCTTGACTTTCTATGTAAACTTCAATTTTCCCAACAAAAGATATATTTTTCAACCAAAACTTGCATTGGTAGTTTTGGCCAGCTTTTACTCCTATTGCCGGACAATTGGAGTTTTCCCTATGATAACGGCCTTTTTTCTCCTTGCTTTCCCCTCCGTTATATCCGTAATTAGTTAACGTGGCTTCCCCTGCTACACTTATTAACGGAAAGTACTTTTCTTTTTCGTGGTGTGAAGGCGCAAACTGACAAGAAACAGATCCCTCTCCATCTAAATTCCAATATCTAAAATAATCATTATGCTCTTTGTATGTTACTTTCTTTCTGTGATTTTTAAGTTTACGAAAAAGGAAATGAATGTCTTTTTCTGGCTTGCGGTAACGAAAGTCGAAGCGTGCATTATTTATTTGATTACTGTTAATGCCTCCGTCAATGGAAAAATTGATGTCCTCAAAGAAAAGTCCATACAATTTGTTGCTAATGATCTTTGCCTTGGTGAGGTCAAAACTAAGCGTTTCCATTATTACTCCACTCTTTATGGATAATCATATTATGATACTATCATTTTGAGTGCTTATCAATTCCCCTCAAAAATTATGTTATTTTACCCAAAAAAGAATCCGATATCTTTTAATAAATTCTATCGTATATTATAACAACAAAAATCGTGATAAAATAGTAATGTAGCTCTTATACACTTTTTGAGAAAAAAATCCAAAAAGCAAACATTGATTAGGGATTTAAATAGAAGTAAGAATTGCTAGGAGATGGTATTTTTTATGAAAAGAGGTATTATCGTTTCTTTTTTAGTTATTGCTTTTGTCTTAACATCCTTTTCCCTTTCAGCATGTAAATCCGACGGAGAAGATTATTCTGATATAGAAGTCGCTCCGTATTTTGATGAGGATCTTCCAAGTGGAGTTCTTGAGTTTACTCATTTGGTGTTAGATTCTGAAAATTGTAATAGAATCATACCCCTTGGTGCAATTAACCCCCCAGGTCATACATTCCCAACAGATCATATTTATCTTCTCCAACGAGCAAAAGATTTACCGGTCTATGCTCCGGCAAGTGGGAAAGTAATCTATTTCCATGAACCCAGTGCATATGGAGACCGAGCAGTAAGAATTGGCGTTACGAATACTATGTCATACTATTTAGGCCATATTTTTCTCTCTCCAGAAATGAAAGTCGGTGATACTGTGGCAGCAGGACAGCAAATAGGAACAACCGGAAACACTTCTTGCGTAGATTTTGGGGTATTGAATAAAAATATTGACAATGGTTTTATCAATACGAAGCTTCCACTCACCACTATTTACGGGGATAAACCTCTTTCATATTTTATTGAACCACTGAGAACCCAATTATATAGCTTGGTAATACCCCCGGAGGCAGTTGGAAATCCTGCTTTTATCTATGATGAAGGAGTTACAGATGGTGTTTTCGCTCAAGATAAGGTCGGTTCTTTAAGTGGGAATTGGTTTGAAGAAGGAGCATTTGCGGAGGGTAAATACTTCGAATGGGAAGAAACTCTGGCTTTTTCATATGATGTTTATTATCCCAATCAAATAAGAATAGCGATTGGGAAAGATATCCCCTTTCCAAATTTAGCCGTAATAAATCAAGATAATCCCGTAAACCCTGGAGATGTAACTGTTGAATCAGGGATTGTCACATATTACTTATACAATGCAAATAATACTTATGCCGGAGTTCCTACTGATATCCGAATAGGTTTAATGCTAGTTCAAATGTTAAGCGATACCCAAATCAGAGTAGAAATCTTTTGGGACACTGTAAGCGAAACCAAAGAGTTTACAGATTCATCCTGGTATTATCAAAGATAACTGGACATAATGTATTAATATTTTTTGCCTTTTTTCTTATAGAATATAACCCTAAGCTAAGACAGATATATTCAAAAAACATTCTAATCTCCTAGACATGTAATCAGTTTTATCCCTCCTACAAAATATAGACAATTGTTGCGACAAAAATGGTACACTATTTTGTTGTATGTACTTTTTTTGTCGCAGTTTTTATGATATACTTGAGGCGATTAAAGAATAAGGAGGTATTTTTATGAGAATAACTGCAGAGGAGTTTGAAGAAAAGTTAAAGGAGAGAGAATTCTCATCCTGCAACCCCAAATTGTTGAAAAACCTGCTCACCGAACACGAAATTGTGGATTATATCAATAATAGTAATTTTTCCATACAGTGTAAGAATCAATTAATACAGTTTTTTAAAACAATAAATAAGTTGCAAAATGAAGGAAAACATATAGAAAAATCATTGCTACTAATGGGGGATGAAAATTTATCACAAATAAAATTCGTAGTACAAAGCATTCTAGTAGAGGCAGAGGTAAGCAATAATATTCTTTATTGCGACGATGATCGGCGAAACCCATATGAACTATCATCTTTGCCCGTAAATGGCATAATCGAAGTAGGTATTAACCCAAGAGATTTTTCTATAAAATATTCCGAGTATTTTTTTGAAAACTACTCCGATAATTTTATTATTTACAAAGGAACGAGAGATGACATTCTATTATTTCTTGATATGTCAAAAATCGTATTTCCGTTTACCATAGATGACAACTTTTCAAGAGAAGAAAAGCTTAAACAAGCAAAAAAAATATGTCTTGAATATGGTTTTGTATTTATAAATGATAAACCTGATCATAACCTAGATTCTATAACCCTTTTTGGCTTAAGAAAACAATTATATTCCCTTATGTCAAATGCTTTGATGGAAGAAAAGGAAGATAAATCGATTAATCTATCTGAAATTATAGCTCTTTACGTTAATCGGCTTAAAAACCACAGGAGGTCTTTAGATGATGATTTTGAGGAAGATAGTGGACCTGAAATACCCCATGAAGATATTTCAATGGATGATTTAATTGGTTTAGCTCAAGTAAAAAAACAAGTGAAAAGACTCTGTAATTTCTTTTCTCAAAAGAAAGATTTTATTCCTTCAAAACATATGTTCTTCACTGGAAACCCCGGAACGGGAAAAACAACAGTGGCAAGGTGTCTCCAACAGCTTTTTTATAAAAATGGTGTAATAAAGAAGAATGTTTTTATAGAAACTGACAAAGGGGGGCTTTGTGGCAAGTACGTGGGGCATACTGCGATAAAGACAAAGAAAATTTTTGAAAAAGCCCTTGGAGGTGTTCTATTTATTGATGAAGCTTATGCTCTGACTCAAAATACTGATGACAGAAAAATTGATTTTGGGCACGAAGCAATTTCGACTCTGCTTAAGTTAATGGAAGATAATAGAGATAATACTGTGGTGATAATGGCTGGATACTCTGATGAAATGAAAACCATGGTTTCCGCAAATCCGGGTCTAAAAAGCAGAGTTCAATTTTCTATAGATTTTCCTAATTATAACCCCGAAGAATTACTCGAAATAACCGAGCAAATTTTCAGTAACCACTCATACACATTAAATCCTGAGGCAAAAACACGTATTCAGGCCATTTTAGAAAAGGCTACTAAGGAAAAAGATTTTTCAAATGGGAGATTTGCTCGCAATTTATGCGAACAACTAATGCTTATTCAAGCGGAAAGGACTAATGATAGTATAATTATGCCCGAAGATGTTGAAACATATTTGGCCGAACTGCCAAAAGAAATAGAAAAGCCGATTATTGGTTTTTCTGCTATATAATTAGCTTATTAAATGAATCGATTGTGAAACAAACAAAAAAATCTCTAGGATATTATTTTCAAAGTATAAATGATACTATATTATAAATAAGGATCGGAAAGAAAGATTACATTTCTTATTATCAACCGCCGTTTTACTAGCTAGGAGATTGGTTTAATTATCTTTAGAAAGGAGTTTATAAATGGTAATAGAAGATAATACCTCACCCAAAAAATTAATAATTCTCAGGATATTAGAAATACTTGAAAAATATTCTGATGGTGATCACAAATTAAAACATTCAGAAATCTTGCGAATACTAAAAAGAGAATATGGAATCGAGTGCGAAAGAAAGGCAATAGCCCGTAATATTTCCATTCTAGATAATGCTGGGTATGAAATACGCAGCGAGAGTTCGGGCGTATATCTTGTTGAAAGAAAATTTGACACAAGTGAAATTCGTTATTTGATAGATTCTGTTCTGTTTAATCAATATATCCCTTCAAATCAAGCAAAGGATTTAATAGATAAGCTTAAACTTGAAGGGGGTATTAGTTTTAAGAATTTTAAAACGAACATTAAGAGTTTTGAAAACGAAAATCTTAGTGGGCAGAGTTATTTTCCTAATATTGACTTTCTAAGCCTGGCTATTGAAAAAGGTGTTAAAGTGGAGTTTTATTATCTAGCATACAAAACAGATAAACGGCTCTACAATAAAAGTGATAAAAAGAATGTGGTAAACCCTTATCAATTACTGTTTAAGAACGGGAAATATTACCTAATGTGTAACTATGATCAACATCCTGATAGTATTACATTCAACCGAATTGACAAGATTTCCGGCCTAAGACTACTTGAAAGTGAAAAAGTAAAACCACTTAATCAGATATCAGGATTTGAAAACGATTTTGATATTTCAAAACTATCCGCAAAATTGCCTTATCTTTTCTATTCAACACCTGAGAAAATTGAGTTTATTGCGGAAAGATTTCTTACTGATGAAATAATTGACCGTTTTGGGATTAATGAGGTCTCTTTCGTGGAGTATGATGAAAAGAATATAAAAGTATCTTTGGAGGCAAGCCCAGCAGCATTTCGGTTTTTTGCACGGCAGTTCGGCACATCTCTGAAAGTAATTTCCCCCATAACTCTTGTCGATATTATAAAGAAAGACATAGATGAAATGAGAAAGAAATATGAGTAATAGGTAACTTATTTTCTTAGTTAAGAATCCCTTCCTTATATTTAATAATCTACTTAAATGTAAATTGCTCAGTAAAAACTGTGGTATTAACCTTATTCGGCTTTACTCTTTAAGCCCAAAATATTTATTTGCATTTGAGTAGCAAATGTTGCTTATTGTCTCCCCGATCAAACCTAAGTCTTCTGTTATTTCTCCATTTTTAACTAGATTACCAAAGTAATTGCAAATTATTCGTCTGAAATAATGATGGCGAGGGTAGGACAAAAAGGACCTACTGTCAGTTAGCATTCCAATAAAAGCTCCTATGTGAGAGACAGAAGAAAGATCGGATAAGTGTTTTTCCATCCCTGACTTATTGTCTAAAAACCACCAGGCAGCGCCATATTGGATTTTCCCTACTGAAGAAGCGTCCTGAAAACATCCGGCAAGAGAAGCTAATTCCAGATTCATTTTAGGGTTCAGATTAAACAAAATGACTTTTGGAAGGGAATTTTCACAGTTTAGTCCATCAAGTAATTTTGATAGATTTGATGTGGAATCTGCATCAGAAATACTGTCAAAACCGGTGTCTAGCCCTAGTTTATCCAGCATTATAGAGTTATTATTGCGCATAGCCCCTATATGTATTTCAGTTACAATGTTGTATTTTGCATAGAGTTTTAATAGGAAATATGTCATATATCCTTTAAATGTATCTGCTTCCCCTAAGTTCAACACATTATTTCTTAATAATTTTGAAAAAACTTTTTCGGCTTCTTCTCTACTACTTATTGGCAAAGCCTTCTCGAGGGCTATATCGGCAGCCCTACACCCTACTGATACAAACTCCTTCAACCTATCTTCAAGTATGTTCTCGAGATCTGACAAAGAAGAGAGATACCTGCCATTGACTTCCAGTTTTTTAAGGTTCTCCAGATAAGTCTTCGCTTCGATATTCATTACTTTATCTGCCCGAAACGCAGGGAGAACGGAAAATTCCGAAAACTTGCTTTTAAGCTTTATGAATGTTGATAAGTCATCAAAAACCTCATTGGTGGTGAATATATATTTCACCTTTGATTTTTTTATTATGTCAGAGGGTTTAATATGGTTTTGCTTAATATATTTATTGCAGTGATTCCAAATGTATTCTGCATTTTTTTCATTAATCTCTTTATCGCAGTCAAAGTACTCTTCAAGCTCCATTTGAGACCAATGATATAGAGGGTTTCCGAAGGCTGAAGCAACTGTTTTACAATAAGTAATGAATTTTTCTTTGTCGCTTTTATTGCCGGTAATATATTGTTCATCGATTCCAAAATTTCTCATCAAACGCCATTTATAATGATCGCCCTTAAGCCATACCGAATATATGCTGTCAAACTCTTTATCTGCAAGAAGTTCCTTTTCAGACAAGTGGCAGTGATAATCAAATATAGGCATATCTTTTGCATATTCGAAATACAGTTTTTCGGCCACTTTATTTGTTAATAAAAAATTGTCTTTTATATAACTCATAATGTTACTCCTGTTTTATAAAATGCTATTTCAGCATATTTTTCACTCTTACAAAGATATTTTCCGTTAATAGTATCTAAAATAAGTTCATACAGACCATCCTCACTATCAGAATAGGCACAATGATCTATCCAGTCCGTTTTCCACGCAGTTAGATTCCAATTGGAGGATATTTTCAGGGTGGGTACGCATGAGGAAAATGGGGTACCTCTACCTGTTGTAAACAGAATCAACTGGCACCCAGCTGCAGCCAGTGCAGTCGAAGCGATCAAGTCATTACCAGGGGCAGAAAGAACACTTAAGCCCTGTTTTTCCCTAATATCCCCATACTTGAGTACATCAACTATAGGAAAGCTTCCCCCTTTTAAAATACACCCAAGGGATTTTTCTTCAAGAGTAGTAATCCCTCCCTCTTTATTTCCCGGGCTGGGATTTTCATATATTGGCATACCGCATGCGCGGTAATTATTCTTATACTCTTCAATCAATGCTAAAAGTCTATCTGCGACTTCCTTGCTTATACACTTATTCACTACCCTTTGCTCGGCACCGAACATCTCGGGAATCTCTGTAAGTATTGCGCTTCCTCCGTTTTCAATGATCCTGTCGGATATTTCGCCAACACACGGGTTTGCAGTTATACCTGAAAGACCATCGCTCCCCCCACATTTAAGCCCCACTGTCAGCGCAGAAAACGGAAATTCTCTTCTTTCCATCTTTTCTAACTTGATAAGAAATGATTTTATTAATTCTGTCCCATGGTCTATTTCATCTAAGACATCTTGAGCGTTGAAAAAAGCAAATTGTCCCTTATTGTACGGTTCAAGCTCATTTATAATCCCTTGAAGGGTATTATTCTCGCATCCCAGCCCCACAAATAGGGTATATGCTGCATTAGGATTTCTCGCAAGTGAGCATAATAATTTCCTGATGTTTGTACTATCTTCTCCAAGCTGGCTGCATCCGAACTGGTGTGTGAGAGCGAAGATTCCGTCTGCCCTTCCTTCGTTAATTTGATTTCCGATTTTTTCCAGTTCCTTGCATATCCCATTTACACACCCAACCGTGGGGATAATGTAAATATACTTTCTAATCCCAGCACCGTTGGCATTCGGGTAACCGAGAAAAGAGGAGTTTTCTTTTACAAGGTTAGTATTTTCTTCCTTCTCATAAATTATAGGCTTTATTTCATCCAGACAGGTAACCATGTTATGAGTGTGTATCCATTCCTCCTCTTTGATATCCTTTGTGGCTTTACCTATCTCTGCGCCATACTTAATGATGGAATCTCCTTTCTTAATGTCACAACGTGCGATTTTATGCCCTGTGGATACTAATCCTTTTTCCAAAGAAATCAATACATTATCCTTTGGGTTTATCAAGGTATTTTTCATAAGTGGTAACCCACCTCCTTCGAATAGAGAAATGTATTTTTCTACAGTTTCGTACAGGTTGTCCATCCCATTAAGATCAATACCCCATATCTTTTCAGAAAGAAACTCCTTTAATGTTCCTCCATTCATGAAAAACTCCAGGTAAGTCGGATCATCTCTTAGCTCATGTTCATAAAAAAAACAAGTGTGAAAAAAGAATCCTTCCCCATTCTTATATAGAGACTTGTAGGTATATATAAGATACGAAAAACCTAAAGTGAGGTTCTTTGGAATTTTACCAAACTTGTTGTAATAATCGATGAATGTGGGCAGAACTCTTGCCTTCCACTTTGAAATACTGTTCAAAGATATTGATATCAACTTATGATTTAAGAATTCGTTTTGTAATCTGATAATAGTATTAAAAGCATAGCACCTATTTGATGCAGAGTCTCCCTCTACAAACGGTAAAATTTCAAATTTTAGGGTATCCATTACGAACGACAATATATCTATGTTTTCCATTGCTTTGCTGACAGTTTCCAATTCGTTCCATAATGCGGCGAAAACCATGTTAGTATGGCTTCCGTTAAGAATTCTTACCTTGCGTTTTTTATATATTTCGATGTCTTCAACAATCTCCACATCAATTCCATTGTTCCCCTGAACAATATAGTCCGAAATATTACCTTTGTTTTCAATAACCCATAATCCAAAGGGTTCCGAAACGGTAAGCAGTTCATCATAATCCTCTTGATTCAGTAATCCTTGATAATATTCCTCCATATCTTCAGGCGGATACCCCGATACTATACGGTCAACAAGTGTATTACAGAAATAATTCTTTTCTTCATTCCAAATATGGAAATCCTCCGGGAGATTCCAGAGTTTAATATAACTATTCACACACTCTTTCAGCCGATCTGCGTTTTTCTCAATCAGCTCAACAGGTAATATGTATACTCCATCCTTTCCGGCTAAGAACCGATTGTATAAAAAAACAGTTAATTTCGCAGGGTAGGAGCTGTTTTTTAAGTCGTCCTCTCTATCTTTTTCGCTGAAATATATCCCGGCCTCAGTAGTGTTAGAAATAACGAGTTTAAGATCATTGTCCTTAGCCAGCCGTTCAAAAGATTGTTTGTCATAATACGGAAAAGCCTCTTTTACAACTGTGATTTTCCGGGCTTCTTCGATCGTACCCCCATCATGTACCCCAGTAAAAACAATATGATAAATGTTGTTCTGTTTAATAAACTTATCTAAGTTACCCCTTTCACCAGGCTTAATTATACTGACAGAGTAATCTCCGCCTTTCTCATTTAAAATATCAAAATAATGGTCTGCAAAAGCTCTGAGAAAATTCCCCTCTCCAAATTGTGCTACCTTTATCATTTGTCTCTCCCGTTAAAAAATGTCATCTATTGTCAAATGATGAACATTCTATTCTTTTATTCTCTTCCTATTAACAGACCCTGTCAAATATGCACTGCTATAATGCTTTTCCAACCCGTGAAAAACATTTTCCTTCTGAGCATATCTTGGAGTTATTTCTACTGTACCATCACTCTTTACAATAAAGATAGTTACTCCCTCAACAAAGCAACATAACCGTGGGCTTATATTGTTTAGGAGCTTCAGAAAATATGCTTTCTTTCTTCGGTTATATGCCCTGTCATATTGCAATCCCTGTGAATACATAAGGCGAATACCTTTATATATTATAGAAGAATCATTCTTATGGTCATGTCCGCACACCACACAGTTTGTGCTTCCGGACTCTCTAAAAGCTTCGAATATAGCCGACTTAATGTTGCTAGCACAAACCGGCTCCATATTGTTCCCGTATACTCGTTTTGCCCTTCCGTTTTTCAAAACAACATGGGTAAACGCCTCTTGATACTCACGAAGGGGAATATGGAAAAATGCCATGCTCTTGGGAGCAATTCCTCCATTTTCTGCAGTTATTTCCTGAATTCTCTTCTTATACCAAGCAATCTGGTCCTCTTTTATATAGTCATATGATCTCTTGTCAGTAACGAAGCCCTTCCTTTTTATTTTATCGTCATAGATGTAGTCTCCTGAATCAAAGAAAACCAAGCTTTGTGTAATCCCATTAGAATTCTTAATGTTTACGATACAGTTGCCACTTCCAGAAATTTCATCCTCCCTTTCGTCACGTACTACACAATATGGCCCACCAGACAGAGAATCAAACATCCATTTTCTGCCCTCAGCATTGATTTGTTCTTTTTGTTCTCGAGTTAATTTACCCTTCTTCTCCGCTTCTTTTATATCTTCTTTAATCTTTCTTTCACTGTCGTGATTTCCAAGAACAAATGCCCAGTGTTGTTTCCTTTCTTCAAAAAACCTCTTTAGCGTTTCTTGCATTACTATGTCTGTTCTTCCAACAATATTGTCTCCAAGCAAAATTACTAAATCAGGTTTTTCTTTCTCTAAAAACCTGGACAATACTGTGAAGGTAAGCTCTGAATGATCTGAATGAATATGCAAATCGGCACAAGTTAAAATCTTGAAGGGTTCATCCAATATTTCCCCGGCTTCATTTTTCTTAATCAAATAAGGAGTTCCTACCTCCGGCACAACATATTCAATGTTTCCATTCGGTGTTTTTTCCACCACCCCAGAGGATTTATGCAAATGAGGTCTAAGTCTTGACACAATAATAAATATCGCAGCTACAATAAGAGCGACAGAGGGTACGACTATTAATAAGATAATTTCTATTTTTCCCATCTTATTCACTGGATGAAATCAAATCGATTAACTCATAACTTCAAACAAACCAAGTACATTTCCATATTCAGCATGTATTCATTATTGTATCACGTGGCTTATTGATATTATATAAAAAAACCTATAATATTAAATAAGTACATATTTTGGGACAGTTTTATGCCTTTTATTGAAGTTGAACAAAACATCGAAAAAGTCGGATGGTCAATGCCTGATCTACATTCCCATCCCCACTATGAGCTTTACTTTCTAGAAAGTGGCGAGCGTAGTTTTTACTTAGGAGGCTCCCTTTATCTTGTAAAAGAAAACTCTGCAGTATTGGTACCTCCTTATGTCATGCACAAAACAGAAGGAGGCCCTTTTTCCCGAATTAACGTAGACTTTTCGGATGATTTTTTGAATCCACAGGAAAAAGAGGTTCTACAAGAATTAGGAAAAACCGGAGTATTTCCTCTTGGAAAAGAAAAAGGAGATAGCATACAAAAAATACTTATATCTATGCTCGGAAGCTCCAAAAACCAAAGTAAACTTGATAAAGTTGCCCTGTCAATGTGTGTAAAATCTCTCATTGGTTTACTTTATTTCTTCCGCTCATCCACTGAGGAAGTTGAAACAGTTTCTGGAAATGGAAGTATTTCCCCTCAAACTCTGAAAATCATTCGTTTTATTAACAATAATTGTCGTTCAAAATTAACTATTGCTTCTTTGGCAAAAGAATTCAGCTTGTCCGAAAGTTGTCTGGGAAAATCCTTCAAAAGAGAAACCGGTTACAATGTCGGAGAGTTTATTCTAAACACCAGAATTAACGAAGCTAAACAATTACTTAGCTCCGCAAAGCTCACAGTTAATGAAATATCCGGGGAACTAGGGTTTTCATCCGCCAATTATTTTGGGCTAATTTTTAAACAAAAAGTGGGCATATCTCCGATGATGTATAAGAAATGGTTAAAAACCTAACTTTTTAACACATATCATTTTTAAAACATACAACCTAGTTTTTACTGGATACTAACTTCGGGAGGAACAAGAATCCCTGCTTTTGACAGCCAATACCTCTTTGTCGTAATAGCCCTGGGAAGATAATAAGTGCCAGGGGAAGTAAGGGATGTTCTTGCTGAAGGAAAATGATTGGGCCCAAAAGCATTTTGACGGGATATATACGCTGTAATGCTCAGGTCATTAGGTCCCTTCTCACTTGGCAATAAGACAGAATATGGGGCAAATGCAATAATGCCAGATTCGCTAGTTTTCGCTTCTAGTACCGCGGCTCTATACTTGGGAACACTCAGACTTATCTGCTTACCATTCCCTTCAAAACTAGCCTTGTATAATATTTCTCCCCCGTAAAAAGGAAATCCCTGTTTGGTAATATCACCATAATTCAGCTTACCCGGTAAGCTAGTTAAAATAGCTCTAGCTCCGCTTATAGAAACCCCGAAATCTCCGAGAAGATAACACCACTCTACATCGGTATTTTTCCCGAAAGGTAAGACTATTTCCAGTTCATTCCTACCTTTCTTTATTGTGGGAAGGAGAACTTTCTTTATTGCTTTGTCGACATAGTAACCATATATCTTTGCTTCGGCCTGAGAGCCGTTAAGAATAATTACTGCTTTTTCGGCATCCTCTAAACCTAAATAGGTATCCTTAACCTCGATTTTACTGTTTATTATAAACTTCAGCTTTATACTGTGTTCGGGTGGAGTTTTCTCTGAAATCCAAGGTTGACTCGATTTTCCACTTCTTTTCTTATATCCACATTTTTTTCTGCAAATATTATCCAGGTGCAATAACTCGTATTTGTTTCGGGAAAAACCACCCTTATCAAGAGCATAATAAGCCCTGTCAAGAAGTAGGACATTGGGTTCGGAAATAGAATAATCAAAAGGCTCATCCAATGGAAGAGTTTTTGCGAAAACAGGCTTATTTTCTTTATTGTCCTTTTCCTCTTTATCTAGGCGCAGAAGAATGCTGTCATGATTATTCATATCTGTATTGATAAATGTATATCCATTCTCAGCTATCGCCACTACTGGGATGATATCACCACTGAGTGTGTCCCATATAGATCCTTTCCATTCCCCTTTGACTTTTATCATTAGGTTCTGTTTTTTTGATTCGCCTAATTCCTTTTCCACTCTTGAGAGAAATAACCACATTGCGTCATTATCTTCTCTTAGTTGGCATATTATATTGTTGGTGTGTTTTCCTTTTTCATAAATCCCATAAAGCCTGTTACTTTCAAGTGCTTCAAGTATTTCTTTCTCTTTAAATCTGATCTGGATAGATTTTTTTGCAAGTTCCTTTGATCTATTTGAGGGTATTCCATTTTCGAATTCCGGGACATCCCCAACAAACACAACTTTTCCCCCCTTGCTTTGGAAATCCTTTAATCTGTCTATAGTAGAAGTCCTTAGTGTAATGCAGTTTGGGACCAGGACCGTTTTATATTCCATATTGCCCACTTTTAGAGGGTAATTACCTTCAGTATTAAGCTCGGGTAAAGTCGATTCCGAGATAAAATCAAAGTCCAACCCCGCTCTTAAAAGTAAATCTGTAATTTTCGTAAACTTTCTGTCATATCTGTCGCAACGTGATTTCGTATTGGAGTTTCCATATAGCGACCAGAAACTTTCGATCGGATGAATTACCGCAATTTCAGTAAGTGGTCTGCCCCTTGTCAGAGCAGTATTAACCCTAGCAAAATGGTCCTCAAGATACTTGAATTTTTTATACCAGGGAGATTGATAAAAAATTGAGGCAGGATAGTCTCTTTTGGAAAAACCCTTCATAGACATAAGACTCAGATGCGGGACCCTTAATGTTACCCCCAACGCTGCTTGCCAATCCCCTCCTATTTTGTATTTTCTAAAGTCGCTGTCCCATCTTGACACTCCGTACAATTCGCTTAACATTCCCTCCCTTCCGTATTGGCGAAGAGCTGATTGGGCTTGTTTTGCGGTTGTGAACTCAAACCTTCCTCCCAGCATATCTATTCCGGGAATTTGAAACCCTCTGTATTGTCTCATCGCATCAGCAACTGATTGAGTTTGGGTGCTGAGCTTTGGCTCTTCCATAAGGTGGCCGGTAAGAGAAATGCCCATTTCTTCACAACGCTTCCCTAAATTGTCGGAAAAAGCATTTGCAAACCTTTCAGCTAAATGGTCAAAATAATGATAACGTACCTGTGAAAAAGTATTTTTATTCCAAAATAATTCAGGAAGTCGATCTAATAAAGAATAACCATAGGTGCTTACGAATGTATTATCAAAATCATCTGTCCACGGTCTGCATTCGCTTTGAAAAGGCAAAAGAAATTCATGATGCTTAAATCTATGAAACTGTGGCTCATCGGTAAAGATTGATTTTATTTCACGACCAAAGAATTCTCCTACGTTCTCTTGATAGGTTCGATAAGTAATCTCAGCAAAATAGTCTATTGCTTCTTTATTTAAAGTATCCACATAGGGAGTATTATTCAAAAAGCTCCTTGGGGGTTCTGTCTCTAGATATGCATACCATTGAATCCCCGCTGATCCTTCTTCATCTGAAAGCCTTTTATAGCTAATGAGTTTATTTCCACATGTACATACATGATATCTTCCAAGAAGAAGCTTCCCTTTAAGAAGTTTTCCATCCGGATCGGTTATAGGTTCATCTTTTGATTTCCTTGTAGTAAATCGTAAAAATCGTGCCGAGTATCGCGGATTCTTTGTTACTATTCCTCCCGCATATCCTGAAGGCCACCTGTCCTCATCATATAAATAGAGCTGCATGCCCATTTTTTTTGCTTCTTCGGCCGATGCTCGAATACAGCCGTTAAAATCCTCTCCGAGGTATTCGGTATCTAGTCCGGAACGAACATGTGCATGGTAACCTCCAAATCCCATTTCCTGGAAAATATGGGTCTGTGAAATGACCTCTTCTTTATCTAATTCACAATTCCATGCCCAAAAAGGCGCCCCTCTATATTCGTTAGAAGGATTTTTAAAGAGTTCTTTATCCAAAATTTTTTCAGAATTCTTAGGATATAACATATTATTCTAAATACCTGCTCAGGAAAATAATAACATATATTACTTTATTCTTCGCTATTAAATACTTCCTCAGTAAAGTAAAAACATATATTACTTTATTCTTCGGTCTTCAATACTTCCTCATCAACCGGGTCCGGAAAAGCTAATTTAACGTCTCTTTCCGCACGGAGCTGTTTAAGTTCCTCTAGAATATCCTCTTTTCGTTTTCCGGTGTAGTTATCAAAAAGCATAATTAACCCAGGTATTATATTCCCAAGTGTCCCGGGGACAGCTACAAGATAGAATATACCCTTGAGCGTTTCCGGTGTCTGAACCGCTTGTACCGTTACTCCATCAACTACAGATGCACTTACATATCCAATAAGGCCAAGTCCCGCCGGGAGAAGAACACTGGTCCACAAACTGTTTATTCTCAGTGCCATTGAATGCAGAGCAAAAACCATACCATCGCTTCTTACAGGGGTGCCATATTTCTTCCAAGTTTTCCATTCCATATATTCAGTACTGTCTGCGAGCAATATCCTTTTTGCGGATCGCATAAGCCCATTCGGAAAGCCCGAAATTGCTATCAGTATACCAACAAGCCATATATATTTGTATCCGCTTAAAAGCAATATTCCATAGCACAAACCTGAATAAAGGTAGCTAAATACGACCATATTTCTGGAAGTTATCTTATTCCCAATCACAGGGACCAATAATATTCCCACATATGTCAAGCCTACACTTACTGCACCTACTACTGTTGAAAGCCAGAATGCATTTAGGGTCTCAAGATAAAAAAACGCCAGAGCACCATAACATATTTTTCTGATAGAATCAGCTATCTCGCTTGCAGTTACGACTAGCAGAGGTCTGTTATGAATCAAAGCTTTAGCATTGAGCGATACTTTGGGTTTTTTAATGCTTATTGCAGGATTTCTCTCTTTAAGAGTAAAATACGGCATAATCATACTCGCCATTCCTAACACCCCGAAAATCAACGCTCCGATTAAATAAATATTTTGTTGAGCAGAAAAATCGTTTTTATACATACTGATGAATATGGGTATAACCCCTCCGGGTAAAGTAGTGCCCAAACAGGATGCCAGTTCAGCTAAGGAATAAAAATTCTTTCTATCTTTAGGGTTTCCACACATACGGACAGACATAGTATTAAGACTGAGTCCATACAACGAACCCGAAACGACATAGGTTATATAAAAACAAACAACCCACAAAATTCTAATGTTCATACTCTGAGCGGGGATAACATAAAGCAGTATTGATGTTATAGCAAGTGGGAACGGGGTAATCAGAAGGAAAGGCCTTGTTAAACTTCTGGAATTTTTCCCTAAACCTCTGTCAAGAATTGTCCCTGATATAGGTTCCATTACTATAGTAATAATCTGTGCTACCAGCATTAGAACCGTGACTACAGCCATTTCTATTCCGACATATCTTGTTAAAAAAAGAACAATAAAAGTTCCCACCATGTCTTGGCCCATATTACTACCAAAACAACCCGCGGAAAATCCAAATTGCTCTTTTAAAGTAAATGATGGGTTGGTAGCCATTTTTTTAATACTTTCTTTTAACCTGATGAATGGATTTTTAGGATTTGACATTATTTTAACCGCCTTTTAAAATGATTTGGGCCAAAGGACTGGTGTCCTACGATATGTTTTTCCTTATAAAAAACCTAGTTAATATTTTCTTAACAGAATTATATTTTTTCTCTTCAGTTTGAAGATAAGATCATTTTTTTTGATTATATAGTGTTATTAATTTTTCAGCCAATCAGCAAGAACATCCTTATTACATTCAATCATTTCTTGAAATAGTGCTCTTTGTTTATCTTGGGTCAGACGTGCTACGGAAGGGTCTCTCATGAATACCTTCAATAAACCTTCTTTGTCATTTTCAAAAAAAGCTTTTACATAGTCTCTTTGATTCTCTGCATGCAAAATTTCCCTGTTTCGCAGAAAATCGTTTTGAATCTCCCCCGCACAAATGGGCTCAATTTTCCCTTCTGAAAACCTTGCATTAGTCTCAACTGCAGTTCCATATGGAAGCCCGGGTGCTTGGCCAAGATTGGGGATGTTTACATTTGATACAATATCCCCCAGACCACTTAAGGCTATAAGCTGAAGAACACCTTCTTCCCCGCTTGATTTAATTCTGGTTTTCAAAAATCCTGACGCTTGCAGTTTAAGCTGGTTACGCTTCAAAAAGTCTCTAAGGAGTCTGTTTCTAACGGTAGTAAGAATAAATCCTGACTTCCCGTAATGTTTCTTTCCAATAGGAAGATAACTATCGGGAACAAACTCAGAAAGATGTCTATCTCCTGCCGCACCAAATACTCCATATTTTTCAAAAATATCAAATTTTACAATGTTATTCAGAAAGGGAGAACGCCATTCCTTAAACATAGGAACAAATGCCTTATATATAGGCATAATATCCTTATCCTTGTATTTGGCTTCGTTAATTAACGTAAAATGATTTACTCCCTGTACATTGGGGTGAATCTCATGTCTGTCCGTATTAGGATGCTTGAAAGATGTAAATTTAATATTTGCTCTGCGAAGTGCTCTTTTTACTTCTTTGAGGTTACTCTCCATGAAGTATTTTTGTCCTACCTCATCAAGTGAATTGAACAAATCAAGTACCCCCGCAATCAATTTTTGGCTGCTGTATACTTCGTGGCAACACCCAAAAGCTTTTATTTCTGGAAAGCTGGTATAGAGAGCATTAACACACATATCCAGAGGATTTGTGTAGTTTATGACCCAAGCTAAAGGACAGCATTCCTTAATCTTTTCTCCAAAAAAGAAGAAATAACCCAGTGTCCGCAAAGCTCTTGAATACCCGCCAGGGCCAACAGTATCCCCAACTGGTTGATAGATACCATACCTCTCTGGATAATGCACATCCCAATGCATATTATGAAGAGAATACGGAAGGATAGATATCAAAACTATATCTGCACCAGTGAGAGCTTTCTCAATATTTGGCTCTACTTCACAACTCCATTTTGATTTAACCTTATCTCTGTTTTGGGAAACCATTCTTGAAAAACACTTCTGGTTAAGCAGAGCCGCATCATTATCTATATCATAAAGACGAATGATTCCTTCAAGTTTGTCCTGAATCAACAAATCGGAGAAATATTTCTGAGCCCAATTTTTGCTTCCACCACCAATATATGCTATGGTTACTTGCTTCATTGCTCCTCCAAAAAACCTCTTATTTCTTGTATGTTATCACAATAGTTATTGCTTTTCTATATAACTAATAGTATTTATGCAGATAATTACATATATATTAATTTAGAAAACAATACTAGTTTTTTATTAGTCCTACCATATTTCCAAACTAGTTTTTAATTAGTCCTACCATATTTCCAATATACTTTCTCTTCTACGTATTTTCTTATAAGTCTAAATTTTTGGGCAGGTAAATTAGTGGAGTGTGTTCATGCAATTTTTAAAAAAAACCAAGTCTATATACTACTTCAAACAAATTATTAGTTTGCCACCTTGTATTATGTCCTTAGGGGTAATTTCATACTTTTCTAGCGGCTTACCATTCAAAGTAACTGATGACAAGTAGAACGCCTTTTCCCTCTCTCTTTTTACCTCAATAAAGAAGGGATTGTCTTGATTAATTACTGCTTTTTCAATTTGCGGGCAACCTATTAATATTCTGTTTGTGCCAATAATTGGGAACAAACCAAGTGCATTCCAAACATACCAAGAAGATAATCCACCAGAATCATCATTTCCGCACAAGCCCCCATCATCAATTTGGAATTGATTGGTTAGTATTTCATTCAACACTTCATTTTGTCTATCATGTCTGCCAAGTAATCCATATAGATACGGGGTTTCCATATCTGGTTCGTTATTTAAGCCCTCAAATCTCCTTACCTTATTCCCATATTTATTTGCTGCCCATGGAAGGGAAAAACTTCCAAACCTTTTACATCTCTTTCCATTATATCCAAAGAAACTATCCAAGGCTCTAAGTAACTCCTCTTTGTCAGAAAAGGTGATTCTTTGATCGGTACTTGCGCTTACTCTAAAACTATAATTGACATTGCTCCCTTCATAATATCTTGCGCCTTCTGTTTTAAGAAGCACTCCCTTTTCATCGAATATCCCTTTTAAAAGCTCCTTTATCTGCTCTTCGATTTTTTCTTCCCCTAAGTCTGGGTTTGCGTTCTTAATAGAGAAGAAAGCATCTGCTATGTCTAAATTGAAAGTATAATTTGGTTTTATTGGTAACCCCTTTCGTATATGAAAAAGTATATCCTTTTTTCTTTGCAAAAGAATATCGGAATATTTATACTCAACGCCGTAGATCTCAGCAGTATTTATTAGAATGTTTGCGATACAAGCTGATTGTTCACTAAATCCATAAGATTTATCATTTAAATGCTTAGAATTATGGAAAAACCCTTCTTCAGAAAAGAGAGTTGTTAGTCCTTTGACAATATCCGAACCATAATCGGGATAGAGCAAAAAAATCAACGGAATCTGGGTTTTATACATATCCCACAGTGTCAAAAAATCAAATACTCTACCCTCTTTATTGTAGATAAATGGGCGTTTCAAACAATGATATAAGGAAGTATAGAATAATCTTTCTACCCTACTTGACGCCTCTATGTCTATTTTGTTGAGTAAATCCATCCATTTTGTTTGAACATAGTTTTCTTCTTCTATAAAACTTTGCTCTGCTGAAATAAAACTATCAAATGAGTAAGCCAATTGAAAATCAACCTGATTTCCGGATAAGCAAATCTCATTCTCATCTATTTTCTCAATAGATCCTTTACGTAGCTTAATGACCCAGAATATCTTTATAGATTCATAATCTACATAAATTCGTAAGTATTCTCCATCCTGAACGATATTACTAGCATATCTTTTCGGTCGATAATTGTGATTTGACAAACCTGCATAACCAGGGATAATTCTGACTGGATGTTTGGATGTTATTGAGTATGCAACATAGTGACTTCCCATTTTTGCATCCATCTCATACTCTCTGGTTTTTATTTTATATCCATCTAATGCATAATTCTCATAGATAAGTGGTTCCATTTTGGGAGAGGGTTTAATTAAAAAATAATTATAAAAATTCTTTATATCCCCTGTCCCACTCGGGGCAAAATGAGTAATCCCTTTAATACTATTTTTGGAGATAAAACTCGAGGGTGAACCTGAAGTAGACCGGTTATATTTCCCATATCCCGTCGGGTATCCTCCCGAATAAGGAACTGAGCAAAAAGAGGAAAATGGCGGTTGCGGAGAGGGGGCAAGGTTACCTATATTCGGTTTATAAAAAAACCACCTTTCAGCTAATGAGCCGGCTTTTCTGCATGTAAAAGGCTCACTACCCCACTTATAGTTTATAATTGAATTATAATCTCTCATTTTCCCTCTCACGATATGTTCTCACAGTAATAGTCCTTAACTGCCTCGAAATAAGCGTCAATGTTATCCCAATCGGAATCAAATGGAATGTCACAGCCCGAACTGATTATGAAATTCGGATATACCGAGCAGCGTGTCAAAAGATCAATACTACTTGAATATATCTTATCTTTTGTCGAGTTTCTAAAATCAACAGGATTAATATTACCCATAACAATCACGTCACTTGGCATCCTCTTTAGTACCTCTTCCATATCGACCGCATTTCCAAAATGATATATATCTGCACCCAGTTCTTTTATCGAAGGTATAAGAGGAATGGTATTTCCGCAGTTATGATAAACCAAGACAAAGTCTTCATCGTTTACCTCTTCGAAAATGCGTTTTACATATCTGTTTGAAAACTCCTCGCAGAGTGTAGGTGACAACAATCCAGCAGCAGGCTCGGCCATAATAACCCCATCTGCACCAACTTTTTTAAAAGCATTAATGTAGTTGATTATGAATGTGGTGCATTTCTCCAAAAGCTTATGTACAGATTCTTCATCATCATAGCAGGCCATCATTAATTCGGTCATATCATACAACCTACCTGACAGCGAATAAGGTCCAATTACCCCGCAAAATACAGGGACTTCTGAAATCTGTTGTTTAGCCAGTCGAACACCTTCTATATATATTCCTGTGCGTCCCTTTCCAACCGGGGGTATCAAAACTTCATTTACTTCGCTTATATCCGAAATAATACCTTTTGTAACGGTAGGTATTTCCTGAGCAGAATATTTTATTTCCGCTCCAAATGCTTCTGCCTCAACAGATAAATCCATCATATTTAGCGCTGCTGAAACCTTACAACGATTTAATATGGCACTCATCCCTTCGACCTGTTTTTTACTATTAGTCACCAGCTCCAAAACACTTGATAAAGTCAAAGACGTAGAGGGGAAAGACAATATGGGCATAGTTTTATCTTTCTCAGAAATCATGTCTTTTATTATCTTTTTCATTTTCTCTCCCTAGAAACCTATGTACTCAATAAATGTATCATTAAATTTTACTTGTTCGTTAAGTTCGACAGGTTTTGAAAGTTTTACTACAAGTCTTTCATCTGCTTTTCCCTGAGCGCATAATATTGTCCCTTTCAAAGCAGCATTTGCAATAGATACACAACGATCAGTAAAAGCCCTTGGTATTATCCCGCAAATTGCTGCACTTTCAACAGAAATGTAGCTTGAAAAACCACCCGCCAGATAAACTTTATCTATCTCTTCATAAGAAGTCCCCGAGTTATCCAGCAGAGTTTCTATCCCGCTTCGTATTGCTGCTTTAGCAAGCTGGAATTCCCTTATGTCCTTTTGCGTTAATACAATATTATTGATAATAGGGAATCCTTTTTCTAGGGTAAGGTATCCTGTACTATCTATTATTCCATGTTTAATAAGTTCTGCTATTACATCGATCAAACCTGTCCCGCATAGGCCTATTGGTTTTTTACCTATATAATTAATTTCTGGAATACCACTCTCCCCAAGTCTGAAGCTGGTAATTGCACCTTCAGTTGCTGGCATTCCACAAGATATATTCGCTCCTTCGAAACAAGGCCCTGCGGCGGTAGAAGTTGTTATATACTCCTTGCTGCTAAAAACCGCTACCTCGGCATTAGTTCCAAAATCAATCCAGATACTCTTTTTCCCTTCCCTAGGAATTTGTGCTGTAACTAATCCTGCCGCTACATCACTTCCAACAAAAGAAGATATTCCCGATAAAGAAAGAACTTTACACTCAAAAGGAAATCCAATTTCCTTTGACTTACCTTCTTTTCTTTCTAAAAACCTTGCAGTATATGGGTGATACCCAAGCGTGGTACAATCCTCTCCCCAAAAAATGTGAAGCATTGTAGTATTCCCACATACGAAGATTTCTCTAACAGCCTTTAAAAAATACTTTTTAACAAGGTTATTAATGGCATTAGAAATAGAATCAATCAAAGGCCTTTTTAATGCTTCTGTTCCTTCTATATTAACCGCATTAATCCGGGAAATTACATCGGAGCCAAACCTGCTTTGAGGATTCTTGAAGGTGACGGTTTCCGTTACTCCATCCTCACCATCCAATAAAGCTATTGTCACCGTCGTAGTCCCTATATCCAAAGCAAAACATGCTTTATCTCCATGAAACTTTCCAGTCTCTTTTATACCTTGTTGGACATAAATATTCTCTTCCAAATATGGGATAAAAATTTCCATATTCTCAGTCAAAAATGTAGAGCAAGAGAGAATACCTATACCACTTTTTTCAACTAGGCACCTACCGCATGTTCCCTTTCCCCCACAGGTCAAAGGGAGATCATATCCATTTCTTAAAAGCACCTTCGAAAGTATTTCTCCCTCAGATGCTAAAATCTCTCTTCCATCGTTTTTGACTTTTATTACTATTTGCCTCATTTTTTCTCTTAGTTAACTTAAAGAATCTTTTTTATGGACCAATTTATAATGTTATTGCATAGACAACCGGTCTCTTTTTATTGGTTTAAACAAAACTTTTTTGCTACTTCTGCTGCGCTAGCCGCATCAGCCGTAAATGCATCAGCTCCTATCTTTTCTGCAAATTCACTTGTTAATGGCGCCCCACCAACCATAACTTTAACCTTATTGCGGATTCCCGCAGCCACCAATGAGTCAATTATCTCCTTTTGATTTGCCATTGTGGTGGTTAATAGTGCGGATAAGCAAACCAAGGCTGCTCCACTGCTCTTTACAGCTTCTACAACCTTCTTTCCATCGACATCAACCCCGAGGTCTATACACTCAATTCCAACCCCTTCTAACATCATTTTGACTAAATTCTTTCCGACATCATGCAAATCACCTTTTACTGTGCAAATTATGGCTTTGCCTATTGGCTTTACGCCCTCTTTTAAAAGAGCCGGCCGCAAAATCTCTGTACCTTTATTCATGGCACGTGCTGATATTAAAACTTCCGGGACAAAAATCTCCCCACTTTTAAACTTTGATCCAATAACCTCCATCGCTGGGATCATAGCCTTATTTAAAATATCCGCAGCTGAGACACCCGAATCAAGTGCTTCTTTTACGGCAAGCTGAATGTCCTTTGATTTTCCTTTCTGAATCAATTCGTTAACTGTTTGTAAATATTCCATTAAAATTCCCCCTTCCTTTTCTTTTAGATTTTAACATAGCTGTAATTACCATTATATATAAAAAATGGGATTATATACAAAAATCCCATATATTATATTCTTGCATGCATCTCTTTCTTAACTCAAACCTAATTATAAGTACGTTTAATAACTATTCCTGCTTAAGACCTAATATTTCTTTATTCAATGCAAATGCGGTTATGCATAGCAGGTGCGGTTTATTATTATCTTCTTTAAATCATCAGACAATTCATTGAAGTATGAGCAATACCCTGCCACCCTTACCATTAAATACTTATACTTTTCCGGGTTATTATATGCATCTATCAGGATATCTCTGCTTATAACATTGGGTTGGAATTGCATTCCACCTTTTGTCAAAAATACTTTGAAAATGCTTGCAAGATTTTCAATTCCCTCCTGTCCAGGGAATAAAGCCGAATCTATGTGGAAAGTAACTGTTGTGCCATTTGGGGCAAGATCCTTATAGTTAATTGCCGATACGGCATTTAGGGAAGACATTAAATTACTTTCTTCCATTCCATAGTGAGGGGTTACGCTATTTGCAAGAGGAACTCCCTTCAGTCTACCCGACGGTAAAGCCTGAGTCTTAAGACCATATCTATCATTGACATTCAAAGCATAATACCCAGCAACATATTTTCCGCCTCTGTCAGGAGTCGGGACATTCGCAAGTGCATCATTCCAAATCCCTAGCACTAGGTCTACCCATTTTGCGGGAACTTTCGAAGAATCATCTCCAAACTTAGGAATAGAATTGATGTCAGCAAGTATTTTTTGATTTTCTTCTCCCTCGTAATTTGAATCAACTGCCTTAATAATATCCAACATAGTGTATTTTTTCTCAGTAAACACCAGTTTGTCGATAGCATAGAGAGAGTCTGCGGCATCTGTTATACCTACACCTTGGATTCCGCTACTAATAAAGTCTGTACCCCCTTGATAAGCACATTTCCCCCTCCTTAAGCAACCATCATACAAAGATGATGCCAGCGGAGTTGTGAAGTCCTTTCCTAAAATTTCAATAATCCGTTGTTGGTCGGCTAATACTGAATTTGTAATTGCCTGCAATCTTTCCTTATATCTACTCAACAGCTCTTCCATTGAAGAGGGGGGATTGTAAACATACATTCCTTTTTTTATTTTACGTTTTTCAATGGATTTGTGTCTTAAGTTAACCATCATACTGCAATAAGGACATTTCTTATATTTCCCAAAGAAATAATCAAAAAACCTATCTATTACCAGCTTAAGATGTTCCTTGTTGCTGTAATTCCATAAGTCGTGTTCATGTCCTTTTATAGCTTGCAACAAAGGAAGAGTCACATTAACGTTCGCACTGTCTGTATTTCCAAAATGATCGTCGCTTGCTATTGGCTCGACACAACCTACTATTGCGTAATTTCTTGCATTTTCGAGAGAGGTCCCATGTTTTCTGACTATAGCATCAAAATATTCTTCATCACTAAAAAGCTCGGGCATCGGGCAGCCATTTATATATATTTCCGCCAATCTATCTAAATATTTTTTGGGGCTATTTTTATTTATTCGGGCGCACATATTAATCGCAAGAGGTTGCAATTCGCAAGCATCTATTAGCATATATGTCAGATCGTTTGTTGCATCATTTCCTTCTTTATCTGTGCCTCCAAAAGTTAGAGCTTGATCGACAGACAAAGTCTCAAACAGCTTTGCAATATTCAAAAGGCTATCCCCGTCATTAACTAAGATTACCTCATCAATCTTTAAAGTGAATAGTGCCAAAAGTTCTTTTGCTTCCTCGTAGGTAATCCTTCCAGCAGCCAAATCCGCTTTGTAGTAAGGATATAGGATTTGGTCGAATCGGCCAAAACTCACTGCATTTTCATAAGCCTCATTACAAATGGCTATTTGTATGAAAAGAATAGCTTGCAACGCTTCATGGAAGGTCTCGGCTGGATATCTCGGAACCTTTTTGCAGATAGCAGCCATTTTTTCTAGTTCCTTTTTCCTTTCAGGGTTATTCTCATTTATGGCCATATCTGTTAAATGAGCACTATATCTATCAGCCCAATTCGCTAAACCTTCTAGAGCGATTATCGCCCCTTCATAAAAACTTTGATCATTTTCAGGATGGGCTTTTGCTTCTTCCTTTACTCTTTCAATAAGACCGGTTGTTCCCTTTTCCAAAATCCTGTCATAATTGGGGATAAAATGAGCAATTGCAGCCATGTTGTTGTTAAACCCTGCAATCATTTCCGAGCTACGCCCCAGCATTGCCATTAACTTCGGGAGCGTGTTCGCTACTTTACCCAGAACACCTTTTTTAATCCAGAAGGGTGCTATGCGTGTATAAAAATACCACCTGTCTTTTGCGGATATTTTAAAAGATACCGGAGTTTGCTTATTAATCTTATACAAAAAAGTGAGATCCAGAACTCCATATTGCTCAACCCAGACCTGCCCACCGCATCTCTTTGCAGTAAAGTTACCAACAAGAAGCTCTTTGTCATAAACCGTTATGGATTTATTCTCAAGAACGTATTTTAATCTTTTTGCCCTATGTATGTGAACCGGCTCTTTAAATCCATTTTTTCTATAAAACTGAGTCTTTAATTTATCAACTTCTATGCAAAGGGATCTCCCAGCTTTACGAATATCTTGCTGTATCTGATTAACTCTATCAGTGAACTCAGCAGTTCTTTTAATGCTGTTTTCTTTAACGTTATATGCGTTAATCCCATTCTTCTTAAAAAACTCCAAACCCTGCTTTAAAGAAATAAGGCTTTGTTCGGGGGTGATGTTTAGCATCGGGATATCCAAATTAAGTCTCTTCGCCTTATCCTCATACATATTGTGATATTTTAAAATCTCTATGGTGTCATACCCTAATGATTTTAAAAGTTCAGACATATCCTTAATATACTCTTCCTTATCATTCAATCCCGGAATCATGACCATACGAAATCTGATCTTAGCGTTGGTTTTTACTATTTTTTTGAGATTCTCTTGGATCAGAGAGTTTTCTATGCCGGTTAATTCTTTATGTTTTTCACTGTTGCCCGCAACTTTTATATCTATCAGAAATAAATCAACATAAGGTAAAACCATCTCTATCGTTGAGTAAGGAACACACAAAGTAGTTTCGACAGCCGTATTTATGCCCTCTTTCTTTATGGCAGATAATAAAGCTACCAGATTTTCCGGGTCCTGTATGAGTGGTTCCCCGCCACTTAACGTAACCCCTCCGCCCGATTCAAGATAATATTCCTTATCCCTTAAAATCTCTTCCAGAATTTCATCCAGTGTATTTTTTTCATACAAAGGTGTGTCTTTACTAAGCATTTCAGGGTTTTGGCACCATTTGCATCTCAATGGACATCCCCTGAAAAAGACAGTGGTTCTTAGTCCGCTTCCATCCTGAACCGAAGTTCTTTGGATTTTAATAACGTTCATACTTTTTTCGTTCATACTTTCCCCCGAGTCTCAATACTGAGAATATAGATACTATAATTATATATACAAGAGTGTATATGGGTCAATACCGGCAAAAAATACTGGAAAAAAATAAAAAAAAGTAATTCTATTTAGAGAGTGTTGCGTTTTCCCTTAATATTAGACTACATTTTCTATACTTAATCGATAAATACTGTGACAAAATCACTTTTCTATCGAATCCTCTCTACTCAATCTAAACTATTGTTTTCTACAGGATTTTACTGATAATATGTCTTTTTCAGCGCTATATCATATCCCATGGCATGTCCAATGTGGTTCCTATTCCCCTTATTATCCCCATAACGGTTGCCAGGAGCATTTTGATCATCTTGAAAATCTGGAGTATTGTCCTTTTCTTCCGTGAAGAAACCTGCATAACGTTCTATCAATGCAACAAGTCTATCCATATAACATTCTTGATTCAACTAATTTTTTCTTCTTTTAGGAAAATCAGCTCTGTTTCAGCCACATCTAACTTATCTAGTTTGAATATAAATATTACCTGATATGATATCGTTCCTTGCATGTACGGGGTTGTATCGTCTCTGGTATATACCCTCAGAACGTTTTCCTCTAATTCTATTTTCCTGATTAAATGCCATTTACTGCTAACCCACGATTTATACATCACAACCAGAACCATCTCACTTTCGAAATTAACTTCGGGAGATTCAACAAAGATACTCTCCAGTTGCTGTTGTTCTGTGACAACATGAATTTTGTATTCAGGTATTCTATTATTTATCATGCCACTAGTTCTATTTTCGTTTAGGAAACTCTCTTTGAGCTCAGACACATCCGTTGCCCTATTAAGTGCGAAGAGCAACTTCTCAGCATTATAGTCTAATTTTACCTCCACTCGGTCTATCCCATCTTTCGCTTCAGTTGCTAACTCATCTACTTCTACATAGTAATCTGCATTATTAATCGCATTCACACCTTCTTCTACGGCTAAAGACATTGCTTGTAATCCTTCTTCGGAGTAACTGTATTCTTCCGTCATAGACACTGCGTAAGCCCTTAATTCTGCCTCTTTACCTTCTTTATATTCTCTAAAATCTTCACTGTATGGGTCACAACCTGCAGATAGTAACAATAGAAAAAAGATAAGAGAAAAAACACCCGCTTTCTGAATAATTCTTACTAGTTTGGCTTTCATCTCTTCCTATCCTCCGGAATTGATTTAAGTCCAGCAGAAATCTTATGCATATCATATCTAAACTTTATCGTTATTCCCATATATATGACTTCAACTATTATACTCGGGAAAAACACTACGAAATGTAGCATCTTACTAATATATGTAAAGCCAAACAATAATCCCCCGACAACAATTGATAAGTAAAAAATATTCCCTACCTCGCTTGCGACTATATTTGCTTTTATTCCTCGCAAGTATTTTTTGATTCCCTCAAAATCATTAGAAATCACATAAAACCTTACCATTAGGATGGCTGGAAACAAAAAAATAATACTGGCATAATATATGTAGCACATAACATAAAACATTGCTTTAACCTTCATTTCCTCTGGACCACTTGATAAGTGTGGGAGTGGAGGCAAGTTTTTTGAAACTATGGCTATGATAATCGATAAGATTATATGCAAAAATAGAGGTACAAGACACAACCATATTTCAACCTTTTTTTTTATCCAATTTAGGCATATATCACCTCTAAAACTAACATAACCACACTATTGATTAGATATTCTGGTGAGAAAACAGCAAATTTGCTTTTCCTACTTTTGGATTTGCTCATACTTTTGCCTTGGTATTTTCTGCGTTTTACTCTATTGGTTCGCCTTCCAAATTGTAACAACTGCACCGCTATAAGTTAATGTTACTCCTGCAACCTCCAATTCTTTAACAACCGCAGGATAATCCGAATAACTATCGCTTATCTTAATAGCAATAGCGCCGTTATATGTCCCGTAATATCCTAGAACTGTAACGTCAGATGTTTTTGCATAAGGGACCATTGGTGTACCATCAAGGTAGGTTCGAGAACGTAAAACAACCATATAGGTTTCCTTAATGGCTTGTTCTGTTTCCTCGTTCAAGTTCTCAGGATTCTTGGGTATGGGTAAAATATCAGGTTCATCGCTACCACCACTTTGATAATACGCAATGCTTCTCAAGTCATCCAATGTTATTAATCCATCGTCATAAGCCTTTTGTAAGCCGTAAAATGTTCCCATATTATCCTCCCGAGGTATTTCAGATATTGCATCAGAAGCTATTGTGAGAGCCATGTCTACTGCTTGTTTATTCTTTGCCTCCTCAATCGCTTTCTTGCCCGCTGAAACGGCATTACCGATTGCTGCCAAGCCGTTCTCACAGTAATTATCCTCTGTAATTTTAGCGTCTGCTAAATCTTGTAATGCTTGACTCTTGGTTGCCTTGTAGTCGTCAAGACTTCCCGAACACGCAGTCAGCCCGAAAACTCCGAGCAGCATTATTGTCGCTGTTACACAAACCACTAATAATGAAAGAAACTTTTTCATTTTTCTTTATCCTTCTATGTTTATTCTAACACGTTTTATTTCCAATGAAAAATTGACTATAGAGAAGGTTGCTTGCATCACCCATGTAAAGAATAGCGGCTACAAAAATTTCTAAATCACTTGATAGACAAAAACGTATTTTCTTTAAAAAAAGAAAGTATACATATTTTATTGTGTTGCACTAAATTTTTAATATAACTTCAATACTTCGCTATCATCAAAGTAATCTCGGTTAATAATATCTCCAAAAGAAAGGGTTCCATCCTGATTAATGCTATAAATAGAAGCCCCTTGTTCTAGTTTATCGCTCATTCCTTTGGTGACAATGTTGTAACTGCTATATCCCGAAGACCTGTTATAACAAAGCAAAACATTTTTGTATAGAATTCGATAATTATTGACATGATCATGGCCACATATAACTGCTTGAGTGCTTCCTTTAGAGACAATGGAATCAAAAAGGCCACTATTATGATCGGAAGAACTAACACCTTCATTTGACTTGCCAAAAAGAACATTTGTACCTTCCGCTGAGATTGCTGCATAATCAAAAGTCCCATCCGGGTTTTTCACCGCATCATCTACTGCTTCTTGATATTCGGGCAAAGGTATGTGAACAAAAATCATTGATTTTGTTCCAAGAGGTAAAGCCTCCACTCTTTCTTCATACCATCTAATTTGACTCTCTTTCACAAAATCATAACTTTCTTTATCGATGTTCAATGCTATCGCATCTTCTTTGCTGACACGATTACCGGAATCTATAAAAAACAAAGACTGAGATACAACCCCACCTTCAGTCAGCACATTGATTTGAGTATTTCCATTGCCCCAAACTTCTTCATTATTCGAGGTATATTTCTTCTCGGCATCAATTAAACAATGGGGATACGACGCATAAATTTCAATAAATTCTTCTCGAGAAATACTTCTGAAGTTATCACCCTCATGATTGCCAAGGACAGTAACCCAATAAACCTCTAATTTCTCCATCACCTCACAAAACTGCAATACTCTCTTCTTGTTCGAAGAAGAAGTGATTATATCTCCTACAAAAACTACCAGATCAGGCTTTTCTCTTTGTATGTTTGCAACCATATATTCCATTGAATATTTTCCCTTCTTTCGATAGGTATCGAAATGAGTATCTGTAAAAGAAAGTATTTTAAACGGCTCCGAAGAGATCCCATCATTTCCGTCAGGTTTATATAAAGACAAAGGTTCCCCGTTTGCTGAGGGAACAATCACTATATCCGTACCAACTTTCTCAATGGAAGAGATATCCACGTCTATTCCCACATTGATAAATAATCCTAGGGCAGTGCTTCCCAGTGCTAAAATTAAAACAGTCGAAATAATTATAATTAGCAATTTTCTTTTTCCTTTTAAAAATATCTTTAGGTTATCTTTTTTCAAAATTACCCCTCCATTATCCACAATTCTCGTTTCTAATATATATTACTCTTTTTAAAAAAACAATTAAAGGCTGAATTTCATCCCCAATTATCTGATTGCCTTATATAATTGATTCTCTTTGTGTTATATCTCTCCTTTTATCAGCCCTCCTGAAGATACTTTTTCACAATGAATTACTGTAAAAACCTGTCGCCCTCCAAAATAGAAGGCGACAGGCGTAAGGGGGAAATATTAATGAATGATCTTTTTTTTGAACTTCTCATCACTAAAGTGTTGAGATTCCTACTTCATAGACTTCGTATTCTCCATCTCCATAGGCGTAACT
>MWEH01000184.1 GCA_002070965.1 Firmicutes bacterium ADurb.Bin080
TATGGTGCTTTTGCTTTTTCCTAAAGTTTTAGCGATGGTGGTAAAAGAAGCTTTGTTGCTTAGTGCATGAGAGATAATGGTTCTGTCTCTGTATGTTAGATGAGAGTAATTCTTTTTTTCATTTGGCATGATTCCTCCTCTAGGGTATTCGCAAAACTGCATGGATACATTCTATGCCAAACAACCTTTTTTGTGAAGTTGCACTTACTTTGAGACAAAATGCCGAATGTTGCACTTACTGTTGCACTTACTTTGAGAACTGACTATAATAACAGTTGGGTATATATAAATTCTGTTTTCTTTACTTATCACTGGTTACATGTTATTATTTTATCAAAATATGACTCAATTGGAGGAAAAAAATGATTTCTTTTTTCTACGATACAGATAGTGAAATTAATTTAGAAATAGCTAAAGAATATGGAATAGAAAATAATGCAATACGTTTCCCATATTCCATTTGTGGGGAAACATTTTACGCAGACTTAGGCCAAACCTTCGACAAAAAATGGTTTTATAGTAAAATTAATGAAGGGAATGTGCCAACAACTTCAGCCCTTAACAGTGAAGAATTCCGAGAGTATTTTGAGCCTGAATTTGAAAAAGGAAATGAGGTTTTTTATGTTAGTTTTGGTACAAAATTTAGCGCTGCTTTTTCTATGATGGATAAAACAATAGAAGAACTAAAAAAGAAGTATCCAAAGCTTAAATTCACGAGATATGATACAAAAGCTATAAGCATGGGAACCGGTCTATTGGTAATATCTGCCGCAAAAGCACTTAGTGAAGGAAAAACAGTACCCGAAGTAATAAAATTACTTGATCAATTAACTCCTTTTATTAATATATCTCTTGTGGTCGATGATTTAAGTTTTCTCAAAAGGGGTGGGAGGCTTTCTGCGGGTAAAGCTTTTTTGGGAGGGATATTACAGTTAAAACCTGTAATAAAACTAACTAAAGCTGGGACACTAGAGCCTTTTCAATCAATTTCTGGGAAAAACAAAGCGCTTAAAACCGTTACTCAAGAGGCGATAGAAAACGCAAAAGTTAATTCCGAGCTGCCATTTATTATTATGAATGCTAATTGTCCTGAGGATGCCCTCCATATTGAAACAGTTATAAGACAATCTCGCCCTGACCTTAAAATCATTCAAGTAGATATTGGGCCCGTAATTGGGACTCACTGTGGTCCGGGAAGTATTGGTTTATGTTTTTTAGGCAATGAAAGGCCTGAAAGCACCAAAACTGAAGACTCATTTCATAAAACACATACTTTTATTCTTTCTTCGCAAGGATATTAATGCGCAAAATTTTTTTAGTGTTGTCTATCTGTTTTGTTTCTATTTTTTTTGTCGTATCTTGCGCTTCCAGAGAAATATACGTATATTTTAACACCGATTGTATAATTGATATATCCGGGATACACTCAAACAAGGCCAAAACAAATATTTCTGCTTTTTTAGATGAAACTGATAACACACTATCAACATCGATAGTTAATAGTGATATTTCAAAGATCAATAAAGCGCAAGCAAACGAAATAATATATGTAAAAGACCCTACTATTTACTTATTAAATCTCGCTAAAGAAATATACGAATTTGATAGTTCATTTAATCCAGCTATTTTTCCTATTGTCGAATTATGGAACTTTAGCCCTGAAACCTTTACCGGCATAGCCGTTGATTCTATCCCTGATGAGGCCACTATTGCTGTAGCTCTTCAATCCTGTTCTTTTGAAAATATTGTTTGGGATAGTTCAAATAATTCAGTATACAAAACTGATACTAACGCAAAAATTGATTTTGGCGGGATTGCGAAAGGTTATGCTTGCGATGGATCTTTCGAATTAGCTAAAGATATGCGCCAAATAGTAATCAACATTGGCGGAACAATTAAGACAAACCATGAAATTACCGTGCATATAAAAAATCCAAGGCCAGAAAACAATCAATTCGCGGCAAAAATACTTGTTCCTGAAAACAATGCTATTGCTACTAGTGGTGATTATGAAAGATATTATTTTTATAACAATCAAAGATATCACCACATATTTGACTCTTCAGGCCATCCTGCCTGGGTAAATTCAGATAATCCCATTCTTAGTGTTTCTATTGTTGGGCCAAGCGCAACTATATGCGATGCACTTTCAACACTTTTATTTATTAACGGCCTTAATACTCAAATGGAGCTAATTTTAAGTAATTATTCATCCTCCGCCTTGATTCTTTATGAAGATCATTATGAGAAATACGGAGAATTATCAGTTGAGTTCTTAGAAAGCAACTACTTATAAGAGTATCATTATGGCTATGAATGAACTAGATAAAAAATTAAAAAATAAATATCTTTCTAAAAAAGCATTCAACTTTAAAGACATAATCTTTTTATCTATCGTAATCGTTGTCTCAATTATTCTATTTATAAATTTTATTCCCTCTGTTGATGGACAATATTTAGAGATTTATGCCGAGAATACCCTTATCGGAAAATACTCTTTGAATAAGGATCAAATACTAACAATTAATATTAAAGGCCCTTTGATTATCGTTATCGAAAATCATACCGCAAGAATTACCGTAAACGATTGTCCTAATCAAATATGCGTTAGTACTCCAGCGATTTCAAAAACAGGAGAATCAATATTATGTGCACCCAAAAAAGTACTTTTATTAATAGTTGATGAAAATTCTTCTAATTTATTTATAAGTGGATAAAAAATGAAGCACGAATATATTTCTTTTATCACAAAAACCAGTGTATTGTTGTCAGTTTCTTTAATAATTGGCTATTTTGAATCATTGTTGCCCCCGTTAATTCCATTTGTACCTTATTTTAAATTGGGTTTATCTAATATCGTGCTTATAATAGCTCTATTACGTATCAACATCTTTTCTGCATATATAATTTCATTATTAAAATCTATAATTGTCCCACTATTTGTCGGGAATCCTTCTATGATTATGTATTCCCTTCCTGCATCAATTATTTCTTTGTCTATAATGGTTATTGTTATGGTATTATTTGGCCTTGGCATACCTTCTACGAGTGTCTTAGCTTCAATTACGCACAATTTTGTACAAATTATTGTTGCATATCTTATAATGGAAACGAAAATAATTTTCTCTTATCTTCCTTACTTATCTATAATAAGCATACTATCTGGAATAATTACTGGCCTAATATCTTTTTGGATATTAAAATCTGTTTCATCAAAAAATTATTTAATGTAATTATTTTTTTTTAGTAAATTCATAACTTGCTCATGTAATTGTAATAAGTCCCCTTCATTAACAATAATTTCATCTGCAAAATTATAAACCTCATTTTCTTTTTCTTGGACAGCTAAATATTTGATAGCTTCAGAAGCAGATACAAAGTCCCTCTTAGTAATCCTTTCAATTCGACTTTGGTCAGAGGATTTGACAGCCCAGATTTTATCAAAAAGATATGCGGATTTACTTTCAACTAACAAAGGAATTTCAATAAAAATTATTTCTTCTGTTTTAATATTTTTTATATACTGTAAAATTTTGGGATGAGCTATGGAATTTAATAAATTGCGTTTTTCCGCATTATTAAATATTAACTCCTTGAGCTTTTTAAAGTCAAAATTTCCATTCGCATTTTTACATTCGGGAAAAAATAAAATCAATTTATTTAAAAATAAATTATTGTTCAAAAGATTTTTATTTATTAAATCAGCAGATTCAACCCTCATACCTGCATCTTTTAAAACTTTCAAGACTTCACTCTTTCCCGTCCCAATTCCTCCAGAAATAGCGATTTTCATATCCCACTCCTCAACTGGCAAGAAACCAATCATCACCAATTTTCAAATCTACTATTAATGGAATTGGAAGTTTTACTGCCTCCTCCATACATTTTTTAAGAATGTTTTTTATCTCTTCTGACTCTTCTCTTGGAACATCTAAGATTAACTCATCGTGGACTTGAAGAATCAACTTTGCTCTGTGCGATTTTTTCGATAATTCTTGATAAACTCTTATCATAGCTATTTTTATTATATCTGAAGATGATCCCTGTAATGGCATATTCATTGCCGCTCTGATCGCAAAATTTTTCTCGTAGTTATTTCCTTGGCTAAATTCAGGGAAAAACCTGATTCGTCCAGACATACTTCTAATATAATGATTTGTAATCGCAAAATTAGAATTTTCATTCATATATTCTTTAACAGATGGATGGGATAAGAAATATTTATCGACAAAATCTTTGGCAATTTTTACAGATGTACCAATATTTTTGGACAATCCAAAGGGGCTTATTCCATAAATTATTCCAAAATTAATCGCTTTTGCGGCCCTTCTCATATCTTGATTTACTTGGTCGCTAGATACACCATAAATTTTTGCAGCTGTGCTCGTATGTATATCTTCATTGTTTTGATAAGATTCTAATAACATTTCATCCTTAGAAAACACGGCCAATAGCCTAAGTTCTATTTGCGAATAATCTGCTGTAATCAATACATTGCCTTTAGAAGGAACTAACATTTTCCTTATTTCTCTCCCTTCATCATTTCTAACAGGTATATTTTGAAGGTTCGGTTCAGTTGAAGACAATCTTCCAGTCGTGGTTACACATTGCTGAAAAGAAGTGTGTACTTTACCAGTCTGCTTATTTATTAGTGGCTTCATTCCCTCGATATAAGTAGAAAGCAATTTTTTAATTTTTCGATATCTCAGTAATAAATCAGAAATAGGGTGTTCTATACTTTCTAAAACCTCAGCATCCACTGAATATCCTCCGGATTTATTTTTCCCTTGTGGTTTAATATGCATTTCATCAAATAAGATACAACTAAGTTGTTTAGGTGAATTTATATTAAAACGTCTTCCTGCTTCTTTATAAATAATTTCTTCCAGTTTCTCAATTTCAGAAGAATATTTATCTGACAAATAGTTTAAAACCTCAGTGTCAACTGAAAAGCCAGAAATTTCCATGTCAAAAAGTACTTCTACTAAAGGAAGTTCTATTTCTCTATATAGATTATTCAAATCCAGCTTTTCTATTTCAAAATCTTGCATTTCCGATAAAAACAAAAGATATTGGGGATAAGAAGATACAGGGACATCCTTTCCCAGTAAATCCGATATGCTTTTGACATTAACATGACTTCTTAATAAATATTCTTTCAGTAATACATCTTCATAAGGTTTTACAAAAAGAAGATTCCGTTTGCGCAAAGTATGTTTTAAAGACTTAACATCGAAAACAATTTTCCTGATTTTCAGGTCGGCAAAAATATTAGAAAAGCAAAATAAAGCCGCATCATAGGAAAATGAATATTCAAATAAATCTTCCTTACATCTAATCACATAAGTTGTATCTTTATCAAATGCAAAATATATAAACTCATCCATATAAAAAGAAAAGTTCTTCTTGTCATTTGTTGAAAGAATTTCCGTAAGTTCGGAAATATTTTTGATTTCAACCAATAGTGATTTGTCTACTCTTTTTTCAAATATTCTTTTCCCTAAATAATCTTCTACTCTTAGCCCAAATCGCATCAGATCATTGAAATGCTTTTCTTCTGTAGAAATATCCGTTTTTTCGCATAATTCTCGCTGAAATACTGGAACCTCTTCATCTTCAGGAAGATTTAATAACTTTTTAAATCTTGGTATTAGAGCTTTAATTTCCAATTCTGATAGAATAGAAAAAAAATCTTCACTATATTTTGGGGAATATACTATTTCACTGAGGTTCAAATCAATTGGAACAGATACATTAATAGTGGCAAGTTCTTTCGATAATATAATCATTTCTACATTATTCCTAATGATGTCAGAAATCCTTGGTTTAATCTTTGTAGTATTATTTATAACTTCCTCTACATTATCGAATTCTTTTAGTAAACTTAAAGCCGTTTTTTCTCCTATTCCTGGAGCCCCTGGAATATTATCTGAATGGTCACCAGCTAAGGCTTTGTAATCTATTACTTTTTGTGGCGAAAAACCTTCTAAAGCAAGTGATTCCAACGTGTATTCAAGAATCTCAGAAACTCCTTTTTTTGTTAATAACACTTTTGTGGTTTTATCCACTAACTGTAAAACATCACGATCTCCACTTACAATAGTAACTTGGTCATGGAACCTTTTTGAAAAAGTTCCTATCAAATCATCAGCTTCATAACCTTTGTAACTTATCACTTTAATTCCCATAGCTTTTAACAGTGATTTCAATAAAGGAAATTGTGTTGCTAGTGTCTCAGGCATCGGCTTTCGAGTTGCTTTATAAGCGCTATATATTTCATTCCTAAAAGTTGGGCCCTTTTCGTCAAAAACAGCACAAATATGAGTTGGTTTTTCATTCTCAATAAGCTTAACCAACATAGATAAATATCCGAAAATTGCATTCGTTGCAATACCTTTTGTATTACTTAACGGAGGAAGGGCATAAAACGCCCTGTTAATTAAACTGTTACTATCGATTAGAATAATATTATTCATACAGATAAACCTTACTTATTATATTTCAAGCTTCATATCATTTACTTTTATCCAATTTACTTTTCTTAATAATTCTGATACCCCAAATGAGATTATAGCTGGGATTACAATGGCCAATAGTAATATTCCGAGAGTTAATTGCCAAACAGGAATTAGACCGGAAGATGCTTCGATCATTCCTAAAATACCTACAAAGCCACTTGTTCCCATTCCTCCCCCAGAAGCATTACATCTTAACATAAAAACTGTGGTTGACAATGGCCCTACAATCATGCTAGCCACAATCTGGGGGATTAAAATTTTAGGATTTTTGATTAAATTTGGTATTTGCAACATGCTTGTTCCAAGGCCTTGTGCGATTAATCCTCCCCATCTATTTTCTCTAAAGCTTGATACTGCGAAACCTACCATATGTGCACAGCAGCCAACACAGGCTGCTCCCCCGGCAATCAACATCGCATCAGAATTAGGGGATACCGCTGCAATGGAAATCCAAATTGCTGCAGAAGAAGTCGGAAGCGTCAAAAGTAACCCCATTGTTGTGGAAATAACAATTCCCATAAAAAAAGGCGTGGCTGCAACAGAAATCTCAATTCCTTTTGCAATTAGATCAATAAATTTTATAAAAGGCCATGCCACGAAAGTTGATAATGCTGAAACAAAAATTACTGTTAAGGGAACCAACAAGATGTCAAGTTTTGTTTTACCAGAAACTAAGTTTCCTACCTCTGCCGCTATAAGTGCGCATACATATGAGCCCACAGGATTTCCAGGTGATTTAATTGATATTGTTTGAGTAGCGAGGTTAACCCACGTTCCTTCTATAAAAGAAAGTGAAAATGCGCCAATTAGACCAGCAACAGTGCAAGATAATACTGTTAAATTACTACATTTCAAATATTTTGCAATTCCTGCCCCAATCCCAGCACCCATTAATATTGAAGCCATTGAACCGATAACATTAAGTCCGTTTCCAATTGAAATCCCCGCAGGAGTCCCAGTAGATTGAATAAGCTTGCCCAATTGTTTTATGATTGTACCTGCTATAAGCGTTACAAATAGTCCTTGAGCCATTCCACTAAATGCCTGGATAAACCATCTATTCGCGTATTTCTTAACTATTAATAAAAACTTTTTTGGGTGATTATTATGGTCAATTAACCCAACTTCTTGACTTTCGGTCGAATCTGGTTTTTGATCTTGGATAAAATTAGTTTCTGTCCCTTTCTTTTTCATGAAAAATTCCCCCTAAAAAATGACATATTCTCTAAAATTCCTTAGTTTAAAGCATTTATTAATACTTCTATTGCAGAAAATACTTTTGAAGAGCAATTACCTTTTTTCTCATTTGGATTCGTTTTTATCTTCATACTTTTTATGAAATCAAAAATATCATAAATCTCAAATTTTTCAATTGTATTTTCATCAGCCACAGCTTCAATAATTGAGACAAAAGAATTTGGAATACTTCCTGTATTTTGAAGGGATAACAATTTTTTCCCTTCATTTAAAAAACTTTTAATTATCGTGTTCTTATTCCCAGTGATAGAAAAAATATTGGATAATTTTGAAAAAAAATCGATTCTTAAATTCTCCAAAATATTCATCATATAAGTTTCATCAAAAGGCTTAAAATAAAATTTCTTGCCTATAAGACCATCTGTAAAACGAGTTGCGTCATAATAGCCAAGTTTTAAATTAAATCTAACTCTTTCATTCCTCATATCTAGTGTGTTCCCTAGTTTTACACTTGGCATTATGCACTTAATATTAATGCTCTTATCAATTACTTCTTGTTTGGGCATTTTACTCATAGTACTTACAACGATAATATTGTTGTAACCTTTACGCACCAACAGATTAATCGGGCAATTGTCGTACATCCCTCCATCAATGAAAGACTTCCCTTCAATTTTAGGACGATTAAATGCCGGATAGTAAGCACTTGCAAGAATATATTTTTTTAAGAATCCATCTGGGATATCTTCCTTAAAAACTTCCAATGGTTTCCATTTATCAGAAATATTTACTGTTACTAAAGCGTAATCAGTTTTTGAAGCCCTAAGAATATCTTCATTGATATACCTATCTACAATATCTTGAACTTTCACCATTGATAATCCCTTATTGGTTATAGCTTTTTTTGCTAATGAAAAGGCGTAAGAAATATCTTCCTTCTCAAAGTTATTATCAAACAGCATTTCAAACTTCTCATCATCAACATCAAGAAGTGTTGATGGCTTAACTTGTTCCCAAAGTGAGTAACATTCTTTAAAACTGCCTTGGGCAATCATAGCTCCATTAAGCGCTCCGATAGAAGTCCCTGAAACACCATCGAAATGATAATTCCTTTCAATTAGAGCTTTAACTGCTCCGGCGTGAAAAGCACCTTTTGCACCCCCGCCTTCTAGAACTAACCCCAGCATGTTTCACCTCATAAAAACTATAAAAGAGTAAGTCTTACTTTGAAAGAATGAACTTGATGTGGAAGTATTTTATATGCAGGCTTTAAGGAAGCCAAAGCTGGTACGTCCCCCCCAACTCCTCTTTGTTTTCCATCTATATATACGGATAAATTGTCAGTTGTCTTTAATTCGTGTAAATGTGTCGCATTTTCAAGCATATCATAAGTGTATGGATGAATGGTCATTTCGAATGGTTTATCTTTTGCATCAATTTTTATACCATTGCTTCCCCCAATTTCTACCCATCTAACTTCTGTATGGCCCCCATTCTCTTGAGGGTATAAATAATCATGTAAGAAATCTTCAGAAATTCCTTTATATATTTTCAAAAGAGCAGCGCTACATCTATCGCAATAATTTTCAAATGGGCCTTTTCCGTAAAATGTTATACCATCAATTTGTTCCCGCAAACTAAAAGTAAATCCATACCTCTCCAATTCAGAAGAAGAAACGACCGACATTTCAATATCAAATGAATTATTTGAATTAAATGAATATAAAGTTCTTAAGCTCCGAATATGTGGAATTCTCCAATCTATTGCAACGCTGAGTTTATCATCAGATGAAAAAATATTGATTTTCTTTGCTTTTAGCTTTTTCATAGCTTTTTTAAATTTTCCCACCCCCATAATCCATTTAACTAAGGGGACAGGTACCTGAGGAAGTCGGTCGTTATCGATAGTTGCGCGGACAAAATTGGGTTTAAGGGGATCCTTTAACTTTTCAATACCGCAAATGCTCAAGCTCAATATATACCCTGTTTTTTTGTCTATAATACATTTACATTCCCCAAAAGCAATAACAATTTCTATGTCATTCTCGCTATAAGAACAATTACTAGATATTTCTGGAAGTTTAAAATCACTTTTTTTAACGATTATCTGTTCATAAGCAATTGAATGCCCCTTTAAAGAATATTTATTATCATTTTTGGTAATTATTGATACAATAATTGATACTTCATCCCCATCTTTAATAAAGTCGAGAGGAAGTTCAATTTCACCCATTGTAAAAGGTTGGATGGAAGGCATTGGCAAAAGAAGTTTGTCGGTGACTTTCCCATCTATTAATAAATCAATCTTACAATCAAAAGTATTTAAGTCTGTAAATAGGAACCGATTATAAAAAACAACTTTATAATATGAATATGCAATATCAACTTGTTGATACTGTTTTTTTACCTCATATAGAGCAGGGTTTGGGCTTCTGTCAGCCCTAAAAATACCGTTAAAAGCGAAGTTTGAGTCATTTGGTTTATCCCCGAAATCACCGCCATAACGCCATTCAGCAATACCGTTGTTTACTACTTTAATACTTTGATCGGCAAAGTCCCAAATAAAGCCACCCGCAAGTCTGTCATACTTTTTAAATTGATCCCAATAATCTTCAAAGTTTCCCAAACTATTCCCCATCGAATGGGCATATTCACATTGTATAAACGGAAGATTAATGTATTGTTCTGGTTTTAATTTAGTCCCAAAAGGGTTCCATAGTGAAACACAGTGTGTAATAGGCTTATTTTCCCCGATTTTTGGCATTTTTTCAAGTTTAGAATACATTTCCGATAGAACATCACTGCATTTACCTGTTGTATCTGGTTCGTAATGAATAAATCTAGTAGTATCAATTTTTAAAATCTCATTCTTCATATCAAAAAAAGATTTCCCAAAACCAGACTCATTTCCAAGGGACCAGCTTACAATACAAGGGTGGTTCTTATGTGTATTCACCATATTTCTAATCCTATAACAACATTCATCTGACCATTTAACACTGTTTCTTGGCAATAAAAAAGCCAAGCCGTGAGTTTCTAGATTATTTTCCGACATAACTAGTATCCCATATTTGTCACATAAGTCATAAAATGCTCTCGGATTAGGATAATGACTAGTTCTTATTGCAGAAATGTTATTAGCTTTGCATAAAATTATATCTCTTTCTATTATATCTATTGGAACTGCGTGGCCATATTCAGGATGAAAATCATGTCTATTTACACCACAAAACTTTAATGCCTTTCCATTAAGATATATGTAAGGCCCTTTTCCTTTATCATATGGAATAATCTTTATTTCTCTAAATCCGAAATTCAGGATTCTTCTATCAAGAAAGTTTTGATTGTCATAAAGTTCCAAGACTATGTTGTAAAGATTGGGGACCTCATGCGACCATAATTTAATATTTTGTATGTTCTTACGAAAAGAACAATTTGTTTCATAATTATCTTCAATTTTCAAATCATTGATATCTTCTTTAATTATTTCATTCCCTTCGTTATCAAATAGAATCAACCTTACTTGTAAACTATCACTACCTGTCCCATGAGATTTAATAACGATATCTCCTAAGAGCTCAGAATCTTTGTAGTCATTTATTAGATTGCTATAAAAAAAACAGTCAAATATTTCAATTTTTGGTTTAAAAATAATTGTAACATCTCTAAATATGCCTGAAAGTCTCCACATATCTTGATCTTCAAGATAGCTTCCCGTGCAATATCTATATACCACGACCGCTATTTTATTTTTTCCTGTCCTAACATAATCGGTAATTCTATATTCTTGTTCATCAAAAGTATCTTCTGAATAGCCAACAAATGAGCCATTAACATATATTTCAGCAGAACTATTTACTCCTGCAAAGTTGATAAATATTTCGCTGGAAATATTTTCTAAGAAAAATTCTTTAACATAACATCCAGCTGAATTTTTATCTGCTTTAATTCTTGGTATATTAAAGAAATTACTTGATTCAATAGCATACGGATATCTAATATTTGTATATATAGGAGTATCGTACCCTAATATTTGCCATTCTGAAGGAACTATAATTTCGCCAAAATCTATGTTATTATCTTCAAGCAAATAAAATTTATCTGGAATATCTTTTATGGATGGACAAAATTTAAAATGCCAGGTGCCATTTAACGAAATGACTTTTTGATTAAAATCAATGTCATAAGGGAATCCTGAACCGTATCTTTCAATTGAATTAACATTATAAATATGTGGCTTTGCCCAAAATTCTTTCATTTTTCACCTTTTTCTTTTTATATTTGAATATAATTATATCACACTCGGATAATACAAACAAACGATGAAATTTTTTTAGAAATAGGTTTCTTACTCGAAGAAAAAAGTTTAGGTAAAAAGCCAAAACCGGCTTGTAGTAAATATCATCTATTGAAAAATCTTCTTTATTCTTTCCATAGCAATACAAGTATTCTCATAGCTATTAAATGCTGTAAGCCGAAAGAACCCTTCCCCACATTTTCCAAATCCACTACCAGGAGTTCCAACTACATTAGTTTTTTCTAATAAAAAATCGAAAAAATCCCAACTATCTCTTCCACATTCAAGCCAAATGTATGGGGAGTTAATTCCGCCAGTATACCATATTCCAATTTCATCTAGCGTATCAGAAATAATCTTAGCATTTGTACGATAATAATCGATATTTTTCTTGCATTGCATAATTCCTTCTTCGGAAAAAATAGCTTCTGCTCCTCTTTGTACTATATATGAAGTTCCGTTATATTTGGTTGTCTGTCTTCTGCGCCACATATTATTTAGTTTTATTCCTTCTACAATCAATTCTTTTGGAACGATAGTATAGCCACATCTTGTTCCAGTAAATCCCGCAGTTTTGCTTAAAGAGCAAAACTCAACGCAACATTTCCTGGCGTTTTCAATTTGGAAAATTGATCTTGGTAAACTATTATCCGAAATAAACGCTTCATATGCACTATCGAAAAGAATTACGGAATTATTATTTAAAGCATAATCTACCCAAATCTTCAATTGTTCATAAGAATAAACGGAGCCTGTAGGATTATTAGGAGAACATAAATAAATCACATCCCCCTTCAAATCTTCACTAGGCAAAGGGAGAAAAGAATTCTCTTTGTTCCCATTGATTAATTTAATCTTTCTGCCAAGCATGATGTTACTATCTATGTAAACAGGATAAACGGGATCGGGTATGACAATCTCATTGTCATTGGAAAATAATTCTGAAAAATTACCTATATCACTTTTTGCCCCATCAGAAATAAATATCTCATCTAAATCAATGCTAACATTGGATGTTTTAATATAATAGTCTTGGATGGCTTTCTGAAGAAATCCATAACCCTGCTCATCTCCGTACCCCTTAAAAGTTTTTTTATCCCCCATTTCGATTGAAGCATCTTGCATAGCTTTAACCGCAACTAATGGAAGAGGTAAAGTAACATCTCCAATCCCCATCCTAATTATGGTATTTGTGGGATTTTCCGTGCAATACTTTTTAACTTTTTTGGCTATATCTGAAAATAAATAGTTTTCTTTTAAAAGACCATAATTCTTGTTTACTCTAGCCATTTTACCACCTTACTTAATATATAAAAGCCTTTGACAACGTGGGCATCTACAAGTTACATCCTTGGAAACAAAATATTTACTAACTTCAGACGAAATATCCTCTCCACAGCCTCCGCAATACTCTCCGTCAAACTCTACTACGTATGGAAACTTTTCCACGCTTATTTTAAGTTCTTTGTACATATCTACTTCTTCTGGATTAAGTTGCTTAGAAACACTATTCATTTCATTTTCTATCGGGATTAAAACCTTTTCTTTAGCTTTGTTAAAGATAATTTCAAAGTTATCTCGAAGGGTTTTACATTCATTATTTAATGCAAACAACTGATTCATATTATACTTATTCTTATCTTCAAATGAAATAACCTTTGTTAAACATTTTTCATAATTGTTTAGGTCATAAATATCATTTTCCAACTTTCTTATAGATGTTTCAATATTTTCTATGTCTTCAAGTGTCGACATTTTAGAAATACTTAATTGTAATTCATCGAGCTTAAGTTGAATTGCTTTTTTCTTTTCATCACAATCTGGTAAAGTTGCACAAAGTCGTTTTATCTCTTCTTCAATATTTTGAAATTCGTTCTGTTTTTTAGTGAACTCTTCCTTTCTTTTTTCAATATTTACATATAGTTCAGTGGTTTTTACTTGTTTAAAAAATTCCGAACGTTTCTTATCTAATTCTTGATATCTTTTTAACAGTTCTATATTCATATTACTCCTTTGTTATTGGGTTTACACATGTTTTTGAAACTAGGACATTGGGTATCTGTCCAGCACTTAATATGTCATATAATAATGTAGAAAACGTAGATTCACTACAGAAATGACTGGTTGATATTATAGCATAACCAGAATCTTTTGCAAACCTAAGAACATGGTGTTTAAATTCAGAACTTATAAAAACATCGGCTCCATCAATGATAGATTTTCTAAGATTTTCTTCATTACCCCCAGCCCCATTAACACAATAAATTTTTGAAATATTTCTTTTGGCGTTCCCTACAAAAAAAACTGAATCGTCACAAAGAACTTTTTTAATTTGACCAGCCAAATCTTTCAAGTTGGAGGGTTGTGGTAAAACAGCTAGGTTGAAAAAATTTTCACAAGGATTAGCCCCGATTTTTTTCATAAAAGTATAATTCAATCCATTTTTAACTTTATCGATATTTGTATGCGCTGAATAAACTGCGATATTATTTTCTATGCATATTTTTATTGCCAAAATTGCAGGATCATCAAGATCGAACTTTTTTAAAGAATTAAAAATAGAAGGATGATGTTCTATTATAATATTGCATTTTTTTTCGATTGCCTCAAGGGCAACACTGGGCGTCAAATCAAGTGTTACCAGTGAGGCATTATACTCATCATTCTTATCCCCATATATAAAGCCACAATTATCATAATCTTCTGATAAAGAAATGGGAGCGAAGTCTTCAATAATCTTTGATAAATCTGAAAGTTTCATTATTTCTCTAAGAAATCCCTTAATTTTTTGGATCTATTAGGATTCTTTAGCCTCCTTAGTGCCTTTGCCTCTATCTGTCTGATCCTTTCACGAGTTACGTTAAAAACTTTTCCTACTTCTTCCAGAGTTCTTGGTTTGTTATCTCTTAATCCATATCTAAGGATTAATACCATAGCTTCACGGGGGTTAAGAGTATCCAGTACTTTATTTAGTTCTTCTTTTAACATATTCGTTTCTGCAACTTCCATTGGGGATATAGCACTAGTATCTTCAATAAAGTCGCCTAAATGGCTATCATCCTCTTCTCCAATAGGAGTTTCCAATGATACAGGTTCTTGAGCAACCTGTTGAATTTCTATCACCTTGCTTTCGGGAAGTCCCATCTCGGCTGCGACTTCCGCAGTTGACGGTTCTCTACCAAGTTTCTGCAACAAAGATCTTTGAACCTTAGTAAGTTTATTAATTGTCTCGACCATGTGAACAGGAATTCTAATAGTCCTAGCCTGGTCTGCAATAGATCTCGTGATAGCTTGTCTAATCCACCAAGTTGCATAAGTAGAAAACTTGAATCCTTTCTCGCAATCAAACTTTTCCACCGCTTTCATCAAGCCAAGATTCCCTTCTTGAATTAAATCTAAAAATGACATTCCTCTCCCAGTATATCTTTTTGCAATACTAACTACCAATCGAAGGTTCGCCACAATTAATCTTTCCTTTGCCTCAATATCTCCCTCTGCTACTCTTCTTGCTATATCTTTCTCTTCATCTCCAGACAATAAAGGAACTCTTCCTATGTCTTTTAGATACATTTTTACACTATCTCCAACATTAACCTCACGACATATTTTTTCATAAATTTCTGCTTGAGACTCCGAATCTTCTACTTCTAATATTTTTATTCCCTGCTTTTCAATTTCCGCATATATCAGAGTCATTTCTTCAGCAGTTAAATCAAACTTATCTAGTCTATTCGCTAATTCATCTGCCCGCACCGAAGATTTGCCCGAAAAATCGATAGCGATTTTCTCTGTTGTTGCCTTAATTAAATCATCTCTTTCCATAATTTTATCTCCTTTTTATGGCATCTAATATTTTGTTTAGCCTTATGTTCAACTCTTTACGTTTTTGTGGATCTCTTTCAGACATAATCTTATCTATAGTATCTATTCTTTCATTATCCAACAAAGATCTTTCTAGAAAATTAAGCTTCTCGTTAAAGACACTCACTGGGTCATCCAATGAATCTAAATACTGCATCACCGTTTCTATTTCAAATATTTCCTGTTTAATCTCATCATTATCTCCAGACATTAATGCACCTAATATCGGCTTATTATTGCTTTGAATCTTCTCACGGCAGTACTCCCAAATTTTCTTGTGAACAAGGGATTGAAAGAGATTCTCAATAATTGACGCATGATTAAAGCGACTTATGTCTAAAAAACAAGCCGCAAGTATTACTCTGGAAGATTGAAGAATGCCACTAAAAGTATCTTTCTTATTATTGTCTGAAGACACATTATCCTTAACATTTTCTTTATCTGCATCATTCTCCTTGCCAAAACTTTCAAGTTTTTCAAATACAATAGTCTTCTCAATTCCAGCAATATTTGCGATCATTTCTGAATATAAGCTAAGCACAATCTTATCACTTGTATTTAATGCCTTAATGCACCTATTGACAAATTTGACCCGTCCTTCATAAGAACTAAGGTCTGATTGTCTTTCTATTGTTACAACCTTATATTCATTAAGTGGCAATGCCCCGAAAGTCAGTTTTTCGAAGCCGTCTTTTCCATACTTTTTGACATAATCGTCGGGGTCCATTTTGTCCGGGATAGAAATAACCTTAACCTCAACCCCAGCATTAGCTAACATATCCAATGATCTCCAAGTCGCGTTTTGACCAGCAGCATCTCCATCAAAGCAAACATATACATTATTAACGATTGTTTTAATTTTTTCACATTGCTGGATAGTTAATGATGTCCCCATTGATGCTATAACATTAACAATTCCTGCCTGATTCAAGCTAATTACATCCATGTAACCTTCTACAAGAATCAATGCGTTAATATCAACTCGATCCTTTCTATACTTGGATATAAGATTTATGCCAAAAAGAATGCTGCTTTTATCAAATAACACAGACTGAGGAGTATTTTTATATTTTGGTTTATCATTTTCAAATATTGCTCGTCCTCCAAATCCTAAAACATCCCCTTGCTTATCGATAATTGGTATTATTATTCTTCTAGCAAAAATGTCATTTCCATTTGAGTTCAATAAACCCGCATCCTTGATTGTCTGTTCTGAATATCCTTTTCCTTTCAAAAATTTAACCATTCCAAAATCATCCAAAGAACAGCCCATACCAAACCTTACAATCGTTTCATCAGATAATTCTCTTTTTCTAAGATATTCAAGTGCAACTCTAGCTTCAGGTTTTTGGAAATTTGAAAAATAATACTCAGCAGTCAACTTATTTACTTCCAAAATTTTATTCTTTAATTCTCTTCTTTTTTTTGCTTCATTACTTTCTGGCCCAACGGGGATTTTAAATCCGATTTTTTTAGCAATCCATTCAACTGCTTCATTAAAAGACATTTTTTGATACTCTTGCAAAAATTTTATAGCATCTCCCGTTTTACCACACCCAAAACAATGATAATACTTATTTTCTTGGTTAACAGTGAATGATGGAGTATTTTCATTATGAAAAGGACAACAAGCCCAAAATTTGGTACCCTTTTTCTGTAAGGGAACAAACTCCTGAATGATATTAACAATATCTATTTTTTCCTTTAAATCTTGGAACCATTTCTCTGAAAAATCCATTTTTTTCAATCCTTATTTTTACTATCCTATACATTTACGCAAATCATCTACCAATATCCTAAATTGTTTATAGTTACTAAGTAATAATTATTAATAACGCACTATTTATTTAATTAAATTAGTAGGAAAGTACTAACAAAGAAACTACCATACTAAAACGTGTTAATTCTCAAAGTAAATGCAAAATTTAAGATAGTGCTAGATTTTTTGGCATAAATGCAAAAAAAAGGGTAA
>MWEH01000185.1 GCA_002070965.1 Firmicutes bacterium ADurb.Bin080
TATGGTGCTTTTGCTTTTTCCTAAAGTTTTAGCGATGGTGGTAAAAGAAGCTTTGTTGCTTAGTGCATGAGAGATAATGGTTCTGTCTCTGTATGTTAGATGAGAGTAATTCTTTTTTTCATTTGACATGATTCCTCCTCTAGGGTATTTGCAAAACTGCATGGATACATTCTATGCCAAACAACCTTTTTTGTGAAGTTGCACTTACTTTGAGACAAAATCCCGAATGTTGCACTTACTGTTGCACTTACTTTGAGAACTGACTATATGTACACATAACCGGCGTAAACTATCATATCATTGACATTAATAATGTGCGCGTGTACAATTTTTAATAATTCGAAGAATAATTCGAAAAAGTGATAAGGAGAAAATAATATGGCACAACCAACATCAAATGGAATATTGAAGTTCCTGTTTAAAGCAATAGTATTACCTATTATTGTCTTGGTAGTAGTGGTAGGCATTGGAGTAGTCGTTTTAGGAAGTATGACTCCTGCTCAGCTTGGAGTTGCGGATTTTGAATTTTCAGAAGGCGTAAGTATCAGAAGCATGGGCTTTGCTGATATGAAGATTTTTGACATTATCAAGCAATTTAGAAATCTCTTTAGAGAACCCAGCCTTGAGGATATGGTGTCTAACCCCCCGGACCCAGAAGTCGAAGAACCGATAGTTGAAGCTAATCTGGGTGTAAGCAGTGCGTCTGAGGGTGGAGAAATAGATTATCTTGCCATAGTAGAAAATGCAGTAGTATATGACCAAGAATTGCTGCTCGAGTACAATGATACAACTCTTGCATTTTTAATAAATGAAATTATCTCTGCAGGATCAGAACAAGCCGAAGAAGAGGGAGAAGAAGAAGCTGTTGAAGCGTTTAAACAACTAAGTGCAAAGGTTGAAGAAATTATCATAAATGTTGAAGGAAGCGAAAGGGATATGCGTTTTGTTATTTCCATTAACATTGAAAGCTTGATTCAACAAGCCACAGAACAACAAGATAATCCTGCTTTAAATTTTGCGTTGAGAGCAGTACCTTCTAAGGTTTATATGGTGTCCGATTTAGGCGTAAGCGCAGATGCAAATGGAAAGTTAGTGTTTGTTTCCGAAGACTTAAGAATCAATGACCAAGACAATCAGATTTCCGAAATAATCTTAGGACTTTTATCCGAAATGGTTGATAGTGAGAATTCTGAAGAAGGAAGTGCGGAAGAGGTTATCAATAAGGGCTTTGGAGAAATTGTTGGCAGGGTAGTTGGCAATTTAGGTAAAGTTGGAACAGCAACAGCAGATGAAACTACCCATGTTGTATCTGGGAATATCGTACTTGGAAACGATGGAATTCTCGATGGAAAAGTAACAGTAATAACTTACACTCAAGCTACAGCTCCTGCTGAGGAATAATCACCAGATAGTAAAAATCACTCGTTAGAATGGTTAGTCTAACTGAAGTATTATCTCGTGGTGAGGGTATATTTCTTTTAGAAAAAGGTTTTACCGGAGAGTTCTTTGACCTTGAGTGACGTTACTATTAGGAGCATAAATTAATAGATCTGAAACAAACCTGCGCTAAGTCGCAGGTTTTGTTTTGTAAGATGAAATCTTATGCTACAATTAAGGTATCTGGAGGAGCGTATGATAAAAGTTACAGTTGGTTTGATTATAGCAATGGAAGAAGAGTTCAGCTCATTAGAAAGCTATATTTCTGGAAGAAGAGAAATCTTCATTAAAGGGCAAAGATTCGTTGTAGGTAAGATAAATAAAGTGAAAATTGCTGTCGCGCTTGCTGGAATAGGAAAAGTAAATGCGGCAAGAACCACGACAACCCTTTCTCAGAATTTTTCTCCTGAATGCATTATCTCCACTGGAGTTGCCGGTGGACTCGGAAAACTTCCCAAATTATCCATCTTTATTGCGGATGGCTTAGTCCAACACGATATAGACCTGACCTCTTTTGGAAGAGCCAAGGGGGTATTGCCAGGAATGGACTCCCCAATTATTCGGACAACCATAGAGATAAAGAATATGTTAAAGAAGGTTTCTAGTTCGGCAAATATTGGAATTATTGCTACAGGGGATCAGTTCATTGCAAGCGAAGAAAAAGCCAAAGAGATAGCAGAGGAATTCGGGGCTTTAGCTTGTGATATGGAGAGCGCTGCAGTTGCTCAAGTAGCAAAATTAGAGGGAATTCCTTTTGGTGTAATAAGAGTCATATCTGATGATGCGGGCCAGAATGCGCATGAGGATTTTTCGGTTTTTTTAGAAAAAGCAGCAAGCTTAAACGGTAAGATAGTTGCTGATTTCTTAGCACACTACATAGAAAGTAAAAAATCAAATTGACTATATATCTAGAAAGTAAAGAATCAAATTGGGCACTTTAAAGACGGGAGCTTTTCTAATTTTAAAAATAATACAAAGTATGTTAATAATTAACTAAACGCATTTAACTAAGAAATGCTATTTTAAAAGAATAGAGAAATTTCAATGGGCTAATTTATGTGAAGATTGTGTTTTTTTTCTAAATCTTGGAGTAGATTGGGTTTTAAATAAATCAAAATTTCGGAAGAGATGTATTTTTGCGCATACAATAAATCCGGATATAGGAACCATTAAAAATAATAAAGGGAACCAAAAACCCGTTATTATGAAAAAAGAAAGGGATAGAGGGAATAAACATGTTCATATGCATGGTGAAATGCTTGTGAAAGAGGAAAATTCCACTAATTTTCAGGGTGTAAAAGCAATTGATTTAGACATACTCTTAATATATAATAAACATGTGCATAATATTGCGCGCGATATATACATGCATTATTTTGTGGGAGACAGGATAACTAAGGATTCAAATGGCAAAACTTGGAAGCAGAGCATTTACAAAAAACGCAAAGATAGGCATTAGCCTTATTGTCGTTGCCGTTGTTGCTGTTGCTTCAATTGTTACAGCCGCTATTGTTCTTCCTAGAGTTGCTCCCGATGCAGAACCCCAAATAACGGAAATAGCAGCTATCGTTGCAGATAACGAAGGTATAATAAGCGTTGATGCTGATTTGACCAAAGTTTTTGCAACGGTGAAATATAAAGATGGCTCCGAAAAGAAGGTTGCTCTTTCTGAATTGATTATTGCTGGGCTAGATACATCTGACCCCGGTACTTTGAATAACGTTATACTCGATTACGGCGGTTTTAAACAAGCCATAAAGTATGAAGTTGTTCCGACTCTTTTGGATTTAGAATATGTAGCAAGCACTGGTGGCAGGATTGAGGGTGATACATTTCAACAGGTTCCTGCGGGTGGCGATGCTTCCAGGGTGCAGGCAATACCTGATGAGGGATATAAGTTTGTCAAATGGAGTGATACAAATCCGAACGCAAGCAGGTTAGACAAAGAAGTTTCTTCATCCCAGAGAATTATCGCTGTTTTTGAAAAACGCCGTTATGCGGTAGTTTTCTTTTATCCGGATGGTACAACGGCTAGAGAAGAAATCGTTGCATATAATGAATCACCCACAAGAATTCCTAGGGCAAATGAGACCAACATGAGACTGTACGGATATAAGTTTGTTGGTTTTGATAAGGACTATTCAAAAATTACCGATAACACAGATATATATCCACTTTACGAAAAATACGCCACGGATACTTTCATTGAGTATACCCTGGATTCAGAAGGAGTTGCTCTTGGAACGAGTGACGCCATTCCTTTTTATGAAAAGGACCAGGTTGCGACTATAAGAGTTCTGGCTAACCCCGATAGATTGTTCGTGGGATGGTCAGTAAAAACAATAGATGGTATTTGGGTTAATCTTGAACCCGAAGATGAACAAAGACTTATAAAAGTTGGAGTTGATCACAATATACAGTTCCGTACATCACAAACAGGAACTAGCGAGGAATATGCCCTCAATTTTACTCCTGATTCTGCTGTAGAGGAATTATACATAAGGGCTCATTTTGTATATATAGAAAGTCAAATCAGTTTTACCACGATGTCTGTAAAAGCCAGAGAGCCTTTTACCATCAGGTATGACGAGGAGATAGGAACATATTTTGATGTTGAAAACTTAAGCTACCTGTCTATGCTTGGATATGAGTTTAAGGGTTGGGCGGTAAGTAACGGAGAGCTTGATGAATTTGGAAATCCAGTCATTATTGACAATACCTATACATTTTCCCAGCCAACCGAGCTCGTAGCTCAATGGGAAAAGAAAGTATATGATGTAATCTTTTTACAGGGCCAAAATGAGAACACAGCTTTCCTTGACGAACAAATGGGTTATGATCCTTCCGTAGGCGGGAGAGTATTAAAAGCATATTATCAGGATAGTTTAGCTGGCGCACTAGAAGGTGCTTTCCCCGAAGAACCGGTTATTTTAACTAACCATACATTTAAGGGCTGGTTTGTTAGAGGGGAAGACATGCTCCCAACATCGCAGCCGGTTGATAAGACATATAAAATTGACAGGGAAGTGACATATGTAGTCCCAGTATTCGAGGTTAATAAGGTTAACTTAAATGTAAGCATAGCTGAGGGATCGGGGACAATCGTCAATTTAGAATCCGATCCGGAGAATCCTGAGCTGGGAGATACAGAGGTGGCCATCAGAGGACAATTCAAGATGGCTGTAAATGCGGAATATAGATTCAGGATAAAAGCAGCATCAGGATATAGGCTTGTTCAAGTCAACATTGGGGGTGTTGTAATTGATATGCCTCCAGATCAGGGAGATTACGATTTTTCAATTAATTCTCCTGATCAAGACAAGACAGTAATAGCTAGATTTAGAATGGCAAGATATAACATCCAAGTAAACAATGGCTCTGCTGGAACGGAGGGAACGATTGTATACAATGATGTTGATGAAGCAGAAACAGGATACATTTCCTCAGATCAAACTACCGTGGTTTTTTCTGCAAATTACGGAGCTAGCAAGAATATTGAGATAAATGCACAAGATGGCAACTATATTATGTCTGTTGTTGCCGATGGGGTTAGCCAATCTGTACCTTATCTGGCAACCTACTACACGGTTAGGCTAAGTGGCGTTAGTCGAAACATGGTCATAAATATTACTTACAGAGACTTCAGATACGAGGTTACTCTACCTCTTCCGGAGGAAATTGACAATGGAACGTTAACTTTATTGGATCCGCAAATTGACTATCCGAAAAACAGCAATCCAAGAATAGAGGTACAAGCAGATGCCGGGTATTATCTGAGAGCGATTAAGGTTAATGGATGGACTATTGATCCTTATCAACCAATTACAGGCTTCTCCACTTCTTTAATTGAAGTGCTTGGAGATGGTTACGAGGAAGGGGATATTCTTGATCCTCGTGTAACCTACATGATATTGACAATAGATGCCATAAAGGGCGATGCATTAGTAGAAGTAATTTTTGAACAAATATATTTTAATATTGAAGTTACGACAGAAGGAAATGGTTGGGCAGATAATTCGGGAACAGTTTTGTATGGTGGAAATTACGACATCAAGGCAGAAACCTCAGAAGGTTATTATATCTCAGCAATCGAGGTTGATGGAGTAGCCCAGAGTTTAGTAGGGCTCAGAACGAGTATTGTTCATACATTGACTGGTGTAGAAAAGGATTTTACAGTTAATTTTGTTTTTACCTCCAGAAGGATCGCGGTTTCATTTGCCCCTGTGTCGGGTGCGAGTGTTACTTTCAAAAATATCTCATACAGTATCAGCGCTGGAAAGACTTTCACGGGACTAAGTGTTGGAAGCAATAACACTTTCTCAATAAATGCCGGAACGGGCAATCAAATTGATAGCGTTGAGTATTATTCCGGATCGGATCCCTTGACGATTATCTCGGAAGATATTGCATTTTCAGCGACCACCCATGTTCTTCAGTTAGATAACATATCTTCTGATTTTGTAGTTACCGTTACTACGAAACCTCTGCTTTCCTATTACACGATATATGTAGAGAATAAACTAAATTCAGACGTAATAGCGAATGGTTATAACATTGGAAGCGCAACAGTTTATGATGATAGCCTGGTCTATGGAGAGAACTTAACCATTGAGGTTATTCCGTTTGTTGGATTAGCATTTTCGATAGAAGATGTATTCGTGAGAAACGTGGATCCTAGTAATTCATATTCCTATACCCAGACAGAGTATTTGAATGAGAATATAGATGGGGGACAATATTTCTTGGATGAGAGCCCCTCATATACCTATCTCATAGTAGCTAGAGTCAGAACAGATATAGATATTTTTATTACTTTTGCAGATGCTCCTCCTTCATATGATGTAAAACTTGTTGAACCGGACAACGGGACACTCTCAGCCACTGCTGAAATTGGAGGGGTTTCTACCGATATTGATGAGAGTACGGATGTTCCTGAAGGCACGAGTTTAACTTTTGAGATGGTGCCGAGTACAGGTTATATGCTTCTTGCGATGATAATCAATGGTGAGAGAATCAGTTCAGGTATCTCGGATGGAGTATATTTGACCACTATGCCAGCAGGGGCTTTACTTGTCTCGGCAATCTTTATTCCAAACAGATTTTCTGTAAATATAGATAACTCTGACTCAAACGGGGTCATTACTTCGGAAACAAAAATATTTTCTGAGGGAGAATCTTTCAAAATTAAAGCAAGTGCTAGAAAGGGGTATACCGTCAAAACGATGAGTATTACTGTTGGATATTTAGGAACGATCCATTCTATTGATGTGGGAACAGATAATCAGGTTTTTGTTTATGATGTTCCAGTTGAATATACCGTTGATAACTTATATATCCTTGCTGCATTTCAACCTGATTCATTTTCTCTTTCGTTGGATATGGAGGGTAATGGCACTCTTAGCCAGGAGATAGGGATAAAAGATGTGAACTATGGAGATAGTTTTGCGCTCTTTATAAATGCGGATGATTTTCACTTCATAGAATCGATTATTATTAACGGTGTGTCGTTCTCTCCCTTTGATTTGACAGATAGGGTGGATAATTACGATTTGGATGTTACTGAAAGTGGAACCCTTTCTATGGAGATTACTTCGGATACCACTATTTTTGTAAACTTTCTTCCTAATGAATATTCAATAACTTATGTCCCAGATTTAAATGGAGAAACTCTTTTCAAAAAGGTAACACCTGGTGGAGTGTCTTCTCAGTTTGTCGATTATACCGAATTGTTATGTAATTCAGGGGACACACTGTGGTTGAAGATGACTGCAAACCCGGGGTATCATATTTCCGGATTAATCGTTAATGGAATCGATGATACTGGTTGGAGAGTTGGAAACATTAGGGATAACGACCTAACAGAAGTTTTCTATGAACTAATGACCATCTCATCAAATGTTAGAATTCAGGTCCTCTACGAGGTTAACGTTTATTCTATGAAAGTTAATGCAACAAATACCAGTGTTAACTACAAAGATTTTGATAAGACTCCTCAGGACTTTGGACGTGTCACTATAGTAGGATTTTTGCCGGATGCAAACAACGAGTATACCGGATTTGCACATGGAAGCAATATTAGGGTGTTTATCCAACCTAGAACCGCTCGTGGGTATGAAATCAACAGATTTTCCATTAAATATTCGGATGGAACTGAGGTTGTTATAAGCGACGTGGATATGCCGAAAAATGGCGGGTCCTACACCATATATAATTTAACGAATGATATAGATGAGCTAAAAGTAGAATTTAGAAGAAAGTTGTTCACTTTTGCCATGGAGCTGTCCGTAAACCAACTTGGGTCAGGATATAGTAATGTAGAGGAAAGAAATTATAAAGCTCAATTTACTAACCCATACAGTAGCACTGCTCAAATTGTCTTGGTAGATGGGATATATTATGAGTATGGTACTACTTTTGAGATATTCCTTTTCCCCGAAACTGGATATTCTAGAACTCAATTTTTGTTCAATGGAGAGGATCGAAGGGCGTATGTCCGTTCCAATAAATATACCGGTGTTATTACCTCCAATATTTTAGCGCAGACAGAATTCACTATTAACACTTATAACATTATCATGGAACAAAATGTGGGTGGAACGGTGAAAATAAGAGATGAGGCTAACAATATTCTATGGTCTCCCAATATAATTATTTTACAGCCGGGCGATTCCCAGCCTTCTTCAGGAGAGTTTGTTAATTCGGAAGTAACTACAACTAGAGGGCATATTTGGGTGTACGAAGACAAGCTTGTGGTAACTTATGACACTTTTGTGAGACTCTTTGCTATTCCAAATAACTATACAAACGGAGTAAGTACAGAGGGATATAGAGTGAGCTCCTTCATTATTAATAGTGTTTCGATAAGTGTATCCGGGGACGTTGCTGGATCCTCAGATTATTCTACAAGAACAAATATTTCAGCACGCGCTACATTTTCCATAAACAGGTATTCGGTTGATATAGCACAATTTGAAGGGGGATCGGCTTCTGCCAGCCCATCGGATGTGACATGGGATAATTCCTCCGCTATTTCAGTGACCCTTTCTAAAGGTTATTACATTAGTTCGGTAAAAATCAATGGAATAGAAAATGACACGATGAGAACCGCACTTAGTTCCACAAGAACATATTTATTAACTAATATTCGCGAAACAAAGAATATAGTTATTCTTCTTGAGAGGAATAGATACGATGTATTATTTGATCCAACCGGAGATTACAAGAAAAGTTTTTCTATTAACAACGGGGAGAGAATAATTAATGCTGTTTCTTGGGCGGGACTAAACGAAAATGTCCCGATGCAAACTCCTCAGTTTTTTAGGAGTACAGATGGTACAATTCTTGAAACCGGATATATTAAGTCCAGCAATCTAGCAGGGGATTATATCGGATTAAGATATGGAGATAAACTCATATTCCATTTAACTGTTCCAAATGGTTTTGAAATTGAATCTATTTCCGTAAAAATGGATGATGAGGGCTATTCTGAGGCAGAAATATTAAATTCAGAAGCAGGGTTAGATGCGGATGATGGTACAGGAACCAGGACTTTTACTATAGCTAACGTGACTGGAAACGTTGAAATATATGTAAAATACAGAATAAAGACATATGCTGTTGTTTATGTTCTTGCTGCAAACGGAGAGTTTGTTGACATGAATACAACTTCAGTTGCCCATCATGAAAAAGTAACCTGGGAAATTTTAGCGGATTATGGATATTATTTGAGTCAGCTTGAAATTAATGGGATTTCATACAGTGTTTCTTCGAATACTTTGACTTATTCAAAAGTCGATTCAGCAGAAGGCAAGTTATACAGATATTCTACCGATACAAGAAACATTCAGGATGAAGTAGTCCAAAAGGAAATTAGCGATTCCTTGTTAAATGGGAATAAGACTGTACGCATTATTCCATATTTTGCCCCTCTGTATTACAATGTTGCGATTCAAATCAATAACAGACTTACAAACGATAATCTGCAGGTCACAATTAACAACAGTAGAATAATGTATGACCCTTCAGTTAGAGCAATATTCAACCACGATTTGGATGAAGGGTTTAGCATCAAGGGAATTGAATTCAGAAATTCGGATGCGTTTGACTATTTGAGCTACATTCTAACAGAAAACGATGACGAAATATTAGATGAAGATGAGTATAATCCAAAAGATGCTTCTTTGTCTCTTCCTGCGTACGGACAATTATTAGATATTATGGATTTCCACTCTTCCTATCAGAAGATTATAAGAGTTTTCTATCTAGTGGAAAAAGATAAACACTTGTGCGACTTTGATTTCCACTTGATTGAGTCAGAGCTAGATGGGACAGGGCTTAACTATGTTAACAAGGGTAACTCTTTTGCTGACGATGGGTTGATTCCTAAGATAGAAGGAGTAACTCCTGCGTTTGCTACTAGTAGGGAATTTACAGATAATATAGCTCCTAGCGCTCCCCATGATTATGGCGTGTATGGACTTTTTAACTCGGCCGTTGACCCAATAGCTCAATCTCAATATGAGTTTTCAGGATACCAAGAAAATGTAAATGGTGTTTGGTCTTATGTTACATCCTCTACCCCCAACATAGAGCTTCTATCTGGCGGTAGAACTATGAGAGTAAATCTTAAGCAAGACAGGCAGTTCCGTGCGGTGTACTTCAGATTATATAAGGTCTCTATTGAAGTCCATCCGGAGTTTAAATATGTACAGGGCTCTTTCGCAACTAGTGAACCTGAGCTAATGAATTACAGACTTTATTCCAGGGTGTTTGCCTCAGCTCAACATTACCAAGATCCAGCTAATGGTGTTGTTCTTCCCAATATAGTTAACTCATACGTTGACCTGATTGATGTGAATACAGAAAATTTGGATGGGAAATATGAATTTTTGGTAAGAAGTGGAGCACTTATTAAACTAACAACAATTGATAGTAGTCCTACGGTTAATCCATCGAGAAGCTACGTTTATTACGATATAGAAAAAACGTCTTATTCTTACTCACAGGGTGCAGGGAACGTTGAGTACGATAAAGGGGTTTCAATTCTCCAAGATAAGTTAGTTTACTCTTATGCAAGGAATAATGTTTATCTCAGTTTTGCGATGGAAACTGAAGGATCCTTGCAATCAAATGCAGGAGGAACAATTACATACCTTGTAAATGGTAGTCCTTCGGCTCTGGTTAATAATTCTCTTCTAATTTCTCCAGATAGCACGGTTGAAGTTACCATTAAGCCAAACTCCAACTATAGATTCGATTCCATTTCCTCTCTTGGATATATGGCGAGGGCTTCTGAAGATGGGTATAGAAGGAGTACCGGAGTATTTTCTCCAGTAGTTACATCTCTCGACAACCAGATTACAGTGACATATTATGATGTGGCTAATAATCCGGTTAACCCCGCAACCTATATGGGCAGAATAGCAACCGTTAGAGTATTAATGAAGAACGTAGCAGAAAATGCTATATTCAAGGTCAAATTCTGGAAGCAAATTGAGTTTACCCGCACTTTAACAATAATGACTGATGAAGGTGTTTCAACCAACTCCGTTTATCTTAAACCTTCCTTTATCACCCCAACTAATGCAAATGGCACATACAACTTTGGAGATTATGTTACTTTGAAACTTAATCTTCCCACCCCAGCATATTCAGGATGGAATGTAAGATGGCAGTTTGTAGGATTTTTTGTAAATGGAGTAAATCTATTTAAGAACCTTGCTCAATCCTACCCAAGTCAAATAGAAGTTGTCGTTAGACTGGATGATTCTGCACAAATTAAGGATAAAATAGTCGACAATAGAACAGTTTTTGCCGTTGATATCGTTGCAAGATTCATACCAGTTTACAACGTAGTTATTGAAAACGAATATAAGTATGATCCTTTAGATTCGCCAGATGACATTTATCTTGATCCCGAATATATTACGTATGAAGTAGTACCATATAGAGAGCAGACTATGAGGTATACCAGAGAATCAGGGATAATCAACTCAAAACAAGGAGCTTTAGATCATAACGAATTAAGCTTTAAGATGATGGGTAAGATTAACACCCTTTCGGGCGTAAAAGAAAATCCGACCTCCGGATATAATACCTGGGCCAACAATGAGATTACCCTAAATTGGGCAGGAGCAGCACTTGCTGGACCGACGTATAAATTCCTTGGGTGGCAGTATTATAAATACGAAACATCCACTCAGTCATTTGGCTGGGCAAATATCCCATATGTTAAGGAACTTGGAGGAACTCTTGGGACAATGGATTACAAGAGAGTTTCTTACACCTTCCCCATTAGTTCTCTTGTCAGTTCTTCCTATTATAGTATATTCAACACAAGTGGTTTTATTGATAATTCAAGCGCTAAGACCAGTATCTGGACATACAATGCGGGAACCGGACTATGGGAGGAGACCACAGAGGTTCCAGCAATTAGAATTAGGCCTTTATTCCAAAAGGTTGTTCCGGTTGAGATTCTTAAGGAAGGAGCAAGTGAACAAGAAGGGGTTTACACTGCGCAAGGAGCTGCCAGAATTCGCCCTGTAATAGTGGAGAATTCGTTGTCTTCGGCCAGCTTTGAGTATTACAAGACAGTTGTCCTTGATGCAGGACTCCGACAAGGATATGAATTTAATGGATGGTATTTAGTCGTTAATGATGTTTATTTTCCACTAGACGATGAAAATCCTTTGGCCCTAAAACAAGTGGGTTTAACAGATGTATATATGAGCTACAAATACACAGATACTACAAAGCGTCTGGATATTAGGTTAGACTGGCTGGTGGGGACCTATAGCGTTGTTGCCAGATATACTCGAATCTTCAACATTACAATGGAGGTAGTCAGCGCTTCAGGCAGTGCTCCGTATATAGTCAATGCACTTCCCAATATCTCCTTCTATGGGTTAGCGACTAAAGTGGGAGAAGTTTGGTCTGATCCGGCTTCTCCAACTATGACACAAAGAAAAATCACATATACCGCCAGAGTAGGAAACAGGCTTGTCTTTAAACTCGCTACCGGGTACAATCCTGCAAATCCAAATGATTGGACTAAATTTAACCCGAGATTTGATAAGATTGAAAGAATTGAAGATCTAGAAACTACACTTGGAACGGATATGTGGATTACTGGGGACAGCATTATTAGCTCTGGGGTAGTTTTCGGCGAAAGCGATCCAACAGAAATTGAAAGTGCAACATACAGAATTGCCGCAAACGGAGATAAATACATTAAGATTTTTATTAGATCAGAAGCTGACTTAGTAATTCATAATGTTTATTATAATTCCTTTGTTAGAATGCCTGATGCTCTTGCCGTTGCAAAGGGGTGGAAGACACAGGGATCAATAGATAAGATCTATGTTAAAGACAATGGCCCCAATGATTCGGATGCTACATTGGGAATTATAATGATTGAAAATATCCCGATACAAGCCTCGGTTAATTATGATGGAATAAGTGCAGGAGATTTCGGAAATCGTATAAGCCCGTATTTAAGCCCGAATGCTATTCTATCAAGCGAAATATATCAAAGAGGTATAAATCTTAATGGAAACACAATTACTTCCAAGCTTGCCCAGTTTTCATATTACGGGGACAAGGAAAATGTTCTAACTGGGTATGATATTGCAGGAGATCCTGTTTATTCGACACTTGAATCACCTTTGACAGAATACCCATTTGATGGAGGAGATACTGAGGGTGCTGGAGATGGTACAGAAGCTAAGCCTTTCCGCATTGCGACGATAAGACAACTTCAAAACATTGACGCATTATACAATGGGAACATAGTTGGTGGTGCTCCGACTTTAAGATATGCTACTGGTGGTACTACCTATAGCTTCAATTTCATACTTGTTGCAGATATAGATTTATATGAAGATAATATAAAGCTATCCACCCCATTATGCTCTAATGGTAATGGTTTTGATGGAATTTTATCGGGATATAAGGATGCAACAACTAACTATGCTTTATATGATTATCATCCTTCAACGGGAGGAGACTACAGAGGTCTATTTGCAAGATTAAATAATAACTCAATTGTTAGGGACATATGGCTAGGAAACTTCTCGGTATCCGGAGGATCGGCAAGCTATGTTGGAGCTATTGCAGGATATGCAGGGGAGAATACACTCATAGAAAATATAGATACGACTGATCTTTCTTCATTTAACCCATCTACGGGCAGAAGTTGTAGTGGAAGTATGTATGTTGGTGGGATAGTGGGGTACCTTGATAAGGGAGCAATTGTGAATAATTGTAACTTTGTCAGCGTTCAAGTTCAGAGTCAGTACTCGGGATGGATTACAGATCTTAATAGTATTGCTACATTCAGACCAGGTGGAGTAGGGGGTCTAGTGGGTGTCATTTCCGATACTCTAAGCGGAAGTGGACAGAGGGCTAGATTGATTAACTCTATTTCAAATAAGGGAACAGTCATAGGAATTTATGCAGTCGGCGGAATAGTTGGAGCGGTGTTATCTGCTCAAGGTTTGGATCAAAATCCCAGCATTGATACCTGTCAGGCTGTCGATCCTAGTTTTAGCGAAACTGATTCTCAAGGATATATCGGAGGAGCAGTTGGATTCCTAGGGTTCAACAGACAGGTAGAAAACATAGTGGTGTCCGCCCTCACCTCGGATATAACCATTTACTCTAAGTGGAGTACTGCAGCATATACTTCTCCAGTTGAACCAAACTGTCTTACTTTTGGCGGAGGGGGAATAGTTGGAATTAATTTTGGTTTTATGGATTCCGTTTCAGTAGATGGGAGTATGAAAATAAATCTTTCAGGGGCTATTTCTGGAGGAGTAGCGGGAATCAATGGTGGTACGATTACAGATAGTACAGTAACTGTTGGACTTCGAACTGATAGAAGAAGGGTTGGCTCTGCTTGGAGAAGCGGAACTTTTGGTGGCCATGTTGGATACAATAGAGCGGATAGTTCGATAATAGGTGCTGTAACAAATTACGTGCCAGCAACCTATGGAACGGTCTTTGCGGAAAACAGTGCAGCGTATACAATTTACACAGAAGTTGGAACCGCTACCTGGGCTGATAACTTCAATATAGAAATTCCAGTTGCCCCCGATCCTAAGACAAATCCAGTAATCGGAGATGATCCTGGTTCAGATACCGCAAATCTTTATCTTGGAGGAATAGTTGGATATAACAGAGGAATTATTATTTCACGTTATGAAGATGAGACCTTGATTAGAGCAACTTCTTATAATGGAAAATTATTGGTTAGCAGAAGAAGCAATGGTACTTCTTCAAACTACTCTTACATTGGGCTAATAGTTGGATATAATGAAACCTCATCCAATATCCTTGATACAGCTACTTCAATTAATGCAAAAATAGAGTACTACAGATATAATTTTGTTGGGGTTAAGGGATATAATCTGACTGCTCCATACACTTACATGTACGACTTTTTGGGTGGATTGATTGGAGGAAGGACAGGTTCAGGTCAAGCAACAATTCCTTCTGTATACACTGCCACGGCTTATGCAAGATACGAGGCAAACGGAAACGGGCCAGCTGATCACGATCCTGTATCAGGAGGATTCTGGGGACAATCAGGGGCGACAAACTTCCCAGTTTCAAGAATAGATTTAACTAATGAAGCTTTTACTTCAGCAATTACTATTAATAATCCATTGGATTTCACTATCAATATGGACGAATCCTCCATTTATAATCATGCATACCTTAACCCAAATTCTGCGAACTTGGCGGTGTGGCCGGATAATGCGTGGGAATATTACGGAAAATACAGACAAACCTCTGTTACTTAACTAATAGTGATGGGATGCAACTTTTTTATCTGCACTTCGGAAACGGGGTGCTTTTTTTATAAAAAAATAAGAATGAAAATAGCAGATATTCGTTAAGAAGATAAAATATTTTTATAAAAAAATTAGGATTTTTTGTAACACTCTATATTGAAACATTTAGTTTATTATTACTAAACAAAAAAAGTTTAATAAAACTAAAGATTTTGTTTGACAATATTAACCCTATAAATTAACATTAAATCTGCAATTCTGGATAAAAAAGAATGTTATGTGGGAGGAGAATATGGAAATTGGGTCAAAGATCAAGGAATTAAGACTTCAGCTTGACCTGACGCAGGAAGAATTAGCCGATAGATGTGAGCTTACAAAGGGTTTTATATCTCAGATTGAAAATGATTTAGCAAGCCCTTCGATAGCAACTCTGGCGGATATGTTAAATGTGCTCGGGACCAGTCTTAAGGATTTCTTTTCTGATAGAAAAGAGCCTAAAATTGTTTTTGACAAGAGTGACTACTTCGTTTCTGAAAATGGAACGGGAGAGAGCACATGGTTGATTCCGAACTCACAGAAACATGAGATGGAGCCAATACTCTTGGAGTTGCCTCCGGGTGGAATTTCCAATGATAGACCCCCGTTTGAAGGAGAAGAATTTGGATATGTTCTCTCAGGTAAGATTTTTATTGTCGTAGGGGATAAAGAGTATGAGGCAAAAAAAGGGTGCGCTTTCTATATAGATGGCGCTAGTTCCCACATAATTGAAAACAGAACAGACAGAGACGCGACAATTCTTTGGATTACAACTCCAAGCAATTTTTAGGTATTGTAAAAAAGAATAGAATTATTAATCTTTATTATAAAAAGAACTCATTGTATTAATAAACAAAAATATATCTTTCGGATGGACTTCAAATGGTAAAAAAACGCAGGACCAAGGTTATTGAATTAAAAAATGTAAGTAAGAGCTATGATGGCAAGCCAGCAGTAGACAATGTCAGCTTTTCTATTAACAAAGGAGAGTTTGTAACATTTTTGGGACCCTCAGGATGCGGTAAAACTACAACTCTGAGAATGATAGCAGGTTTTGAGAAACCAACATCCGGAAAGATATTTATTGATGGAAAGGATATTACGGAGATTCCTCCTCATTTAAGACCAGTGAACACCGTTTTTCAGCGTTATGCACTATTCCCACACTTAAATGTTTTTAATAATGTAGCTTTTGGGTTGAAACTCAAGAAAATTCCTTCAGGGCAATATTATACTGATAAATCTGGGCAAAAATTTGAGAAACTTAGAAAGTATACCAAGGAAGAGATAAAAAGAAAGGTCAATGAAGTCCTTAGGCTTGTAGATCTTGAAGACTACGAAGCAAGAGATGTAAGCAGTTTGTCTGGAGGTCAGCAACAAAGAGTTGCAATTGCAAGGGCACTGGTAAATGATCCAGAGGTTTTATTACTGGACGAGCCCCTCGGAGCACTGGACTTAAAGATGCGCAAGGACATGCAAATTGAGCTAATGAATATGCATAAAAAACTTGGAATTACTTTTGTTTATGTTACTCATGACCAAGAAGAAGCTTTAACGATGTCGGACACTATAATTGTTATGAGACATGGGGTAATTCAACAGATAGCAACTCCCAAAAAGATCTACGATGAACCTGCTAATGCGTTTGTAGCAGATTTTATTGGAGAAAGTAATATTTTTTCGGGTATTATGCTTGATGATTTTAAAGTAAGTTGCATGGACCATGTTTTCGAATGTGTGGACAAAGGGTTCAAGAAGAATCAGGAAATAGACGTCATCATAAGACCGGAAGACATTTATATAATACCCAAAGATAATCATGCTGCGATGGTAATAGCTCATATTGAATCATGTGTATTTAAAGGAGACCACTACCAGATAATTGCAATGGTTGGGGAGTATGAGCTTGTGATTCACGAGACAAATGAGGCTATAGTAGGGGAGGATATTGGCATTTTTATAAAGCCTTTTGATTTTCATATCATGCCGAAAGCAAGAATAATAAATGAGATAGAGACAGAGATGGTTTCGGATAATGTGGTTGATATTTGCGGCTCCAACTTTGATTGTAATGGAATGGGGCTACCTGAAGGGACAAAGGTTATTGCCAGTATTCCTTTTGACAAGGTAATCATTTTTGACAATGAGGAAGATGGGAAGATTGGAGGAGAGGTAGTAAATACTATATACAAAGGCAGTTACTATCAATGTATTGTCAGGGCAGACAATTATTATATCTTCTTTGTTGATACCCAAGATGATTGGCTGAAGGGAGACAGGGTTGGTATTGGAATTAATCCTGAAGATATACAAATAAAAGCAACAGAACAAAACAAGTCGTAAGTGAGAGGAATCTAAGACTTTGATTAATAGAGTTAATTAATGCGGGAGAAAGATCCTTAGAAAGGTTCTTTCATGGAAGAAATTGATTAGAAAGTAAAGAGAAAAACATGCAGAAAAACATTTTCTTAACAATCAAAAATAGGATAAAGGGTTTTCATATAACAAGGAGTGTTTTTGCGTATCCTTACGTTTTATTTTTAATGTTATTTGTAATAGTCCCTCTTGCTTTAATATTGGTTAACGCATTTTTAGCTGATGGGAAAATCAGCTTTCAAAACTTCGTTGATTTGTCAAGAGATGGCGCAAGTTTAAAAGTATTGGGACACTCTTTCTTGGTGGGAATTGTTACAACAGCATTGTGTTTGATTATTGGATACCCTGTTGCTTATATATTAGCAAAAATGCCTTCGGGAGGCGTTCTTGTAATTCTATTTATTCTTCCTATGTGGGTCAATTTTCTAATTAGAACTCTTGCAACTAGAGCAATATTTCAGGCCATGGGAGTTGCCTTGGGAGAAGGCACAGTTATTTTTGGTATGGTTTACAACTACCTTCCTTTTATGATAATGCCTCTTCATACTACTCTTTCTAATATCGATAAATCCTACTCAGAAGCTGCATCTGATTTAGGAGCAGATCCGGTTACGGTTTTTTTGAAAACAACCCTTCCTTTATCTGTTCCTGGAATAATTAGTGGAATAATAATGGTCTTTATCCCGACAATATCAACCTTTGCAATTTCACAATTATTAGGGGGAGTATTCTTGTTCGGAGATTCGATTAACGATAAGTTTAATCATGGATTGTATGGAGTTGGGAGTGTTATGTCTCTGGTTATGCTTGTGTTTGTTCTGCTATCAAATGTTATGCTTAAAAAATTCAACAAAGGTGAGGCTAAGTCGAGCGTATGGTAAAGAAAATTTCCCCAAAAATATATTTGATTATTATTTTGGCTCTTCTATATGCGCCCATTATTTTTGTTGTAGTTTTTTCTTTCTCAAATACTACCAATTTTACCTTTCCTAGAGGGTTTTCCTTGGAAGGGTATCGGGCGATATTTACTTCTTCTCATGCAGAAAAACTTCTGGATTCATTAAAAAACACCATAATAATTGCGGTCATTTCTTCGATTGCATCTACTATAATTGGTTCGGTCTCTGCAGTAGGTATTTTTTATATGAAGCCAAAAACCAAGGCTACTTTTGAAAACATTAATCAACTTCCAATAGTAAATTCTGAGATTGTAATGGCTGTTTCGTTAATGCTATTTTTTACAACTTTCAGTTTCCCGACAGGTTGGTTAAGGATAATAATAGGACATATTACTTTTTGTACCCCCTATGTAATTTTGTCCGTTATGCCTAGGCTTATGCAAATGGACAGCAATATATATGAAGCTGCGTTGGATTTAGGGGCAAGTCCCGTAAAGGCATTAGTTAAGGTAATTCTTCCAATAATCTTTCCGGGAATAATTTCAGGCGCGGCAATTGCTTTCACTTTATCTATTGATGATTTTATAATCACACAAATAAACAAGGGTGCTGCGACAGGTATTGATACTTTATCAACATATCTATATTCTTCCACACGAAGCGCAAGTGGCTTTGAGCCCTTCTGGTACCCCTTATTTACAATCATCATCATCATTGTGATAACTATCGTTCTCTTAGTAAATCTCAACAAATTTAAGACAAAAGGCAAGAAAAAAGAGGAAGAAGATTAATTAATGAAAAATACATTTGAAAAAATGAAGAGAAAGGAGAAGAAATGAAAAAAATTGTTTTGGCCACTGTTTTGTTGTTGGCAATGACCTCGGTATTTTTCTCTGCATATTCTGCAGAAAGTATTACCGCTGAAGCAGCAACTGACGAAAAGTTGTATATCTATAATTGGGGAGATTATATCGGACCAGATGTAATTGACAATTTTGAGACTTGGTATCAAGCTGAAACTGGTAGGACTATTGATGTAGTATACACTCTATATGATACTAACGAAATAATGCTTACCAACCTCACGAAGGGAGAGGAAGTATTAGACCTTATTTGCCCCAGTGATTATGCAATAGAAAAGCTTATGAAGGAAGGGAAGCTCCAAAAAATAAATAAGAGTGCGATATCTACTATTGGGAATGTACACCCAGCTCTTTATACGAAGGTGGACGAGGTATTCACCGATATAATGGTTGGGGATAGCCAAGAGGATATGAGTGATTACTTTGTTCCATATATGTGGGGAACATTGGGAATTATGTATAATACAGATGTGGTTTCAAGGGAAGTTGCAGAGGAAGCAGGATATGGATTGCTCTGGAATACTCCAGAAATAAAGGCGTTAAACAAAAAAATACTTATAAAAGATAGTATAAGAGACACATATGTTGCAGCTTTAATGTATCTGAAAGAAACTGATAGCTTGCCCGACGCATATAAGACCTTATCAGTACAAGACCTTATTAATACTGTTAACGATGATCTTTTAGCGGCTGCGGAAGAAATTTTAATTGAACAGAAGAAAGTGTTAAAAGAGTATGAAGTTGATATAGGAAAGGGAGATATGATGGCCGGAAAAGCTTATGCTAATCTGGCATGGAGCGGAGATGCTCTTTGGGCAATAGAAGAAGCGTATGAAAATGATGTAAATTTAGATTATTTTGTTCCGGAAGTCGGAGGAAATGTGTGGTTTGATGGATGGGCTATACCAGCTAATGCACAGAATGTAACTGGCGCCCATAAGTTTATCGAATATGTTTGTATGCCAGAAGTAGCTATTACAAACTCAATTGAGATTGGATATACATGCGCGGTAGATCCAGCGATTCTAAGTTCAGACAGTGATGTTATAGCATTGCTCGAAGATAACGAGTATGTCGTGGATGATTACTTTAATGATAGCATCAGATATCCTGATATAACCTCCTCACTAGGTGTCATGAAAGATTTTGGTCCCTCCCAACAGAATGCCTTAGCTATGTGGGAAAGGGTTAAATCTGCTTCGGTTGCAGGAGATTGGGTCATTTGGGTTGTTATCGGATCGGTGGCTTTAGCTGCAGGCCTGGGTATTCTTTTGTTTTTTGTCATTAAAAATAAAAAGGGAATGAAGGGAAGGGCTGTTTTAGTAAGCAAGACAGAAGATGAACAAGAAGAGATCGAGGAAGAGGAAGACAATTCGGAAAGTAAATAGTAAGATAAGCAGCAATTAATGGTTTTTATTAAGTCCTGGATTTATCCGGGACTTTTTATTTATTAACATCAAATCCAAAGAAGGTTATCATCAATATGGAAGATAGTTTTCCAAGGTATTTTGAGACCATAGATTTATTGTTGTTAATTATTATGGGGGAAATCATTCAGAATAATGCTATATATACCCAAAAGATAGATACAATTGCAAAGGGACAGCATATATTATATAATAATATTTAGCAAAGGCGCGAAAAGTGCACGGAGGAAGGTATGGATATTATGCAACACATCAAATTTACTCTCACCGAAGGATTAAAAGGATCACTCAGAAGAATTGCCTCAAAAGTATATGAAAAGGTGGGGACTCTCTCAGCAGAGTTTTCTCCTTCTGATGAACCTGTTCCTTTCAACGAAAGAATGAATTTGAATTATTCTAAGATTCAGAATGGTCAAATATGGCACAAAAAGAGCTTTGGTTGCGCTTGGTTTCATTTTACCGGTAAAGTTCCTGAATGCGCAAAGGGACGAGATGTAGAACTTGTTCTTCAGCTTACTGGTGAAGGGTGTCTAATGGACTTTGCGGGTAATCCTTTAAAGGGTTTGTCGAGCATTAATTCCTTTATTGATTTTGTTCAGCCGGTTAGGGGGAAAAGGATTTTAGATTTCAAAAAGAATGCCGATGGCGGAGAGGAAGTGGATATCTGGGTAGAAACAGGTACAAACAGAGTCCCTGGGACAGGCCCTACTAGAGCAAAACTTAGAAGAGCAGATATAGTAGTAGTTAGGGAGGATATCAAGGGATTGTACTATGATGTACTTGCTTTGGAGTTCCAAAAATTCGTATCCGGTAAAAAAGATTTAAAGAGAAAAACTATTTCCGATTCCGTATCAAAAGCCCTTTCTGTTGTGGGAAATTTCGCTCCTGAGAATGTTGAAAAAGCAAGAGCTATTCTGAAAGAGGAAATGGCAAGGGGGGAGGAAAACCCATTCACTATATATGCAACCGGGCACGCTCATCTGGATCTTGCATGGTTATGGCCGCTTAGAGAAACTCAAAGAAAAGCTGGAAGAACTTTCAGTACCCAACTTGCAAATTTAGAAAAATATGATGGATATGTTTTTGGCGCGAGTCAACCCCAACAGTTTGCATGGATGGAGGAGAAATACCCTGCGCTTTTTGAACGCATAAAGAAAGCAGTGCAAGAGGGTAAAATTGAACCCCAAGGGGGAATGTGGGTTGAATGTGATACAAATATTACCTCAGGTGAGTCGCTTATCAGACAGAATCTATATGGGACAAGATACTGGAGAGATAAATTTGGGAAAGAGGTTAAGGTATGTCATCTGCCCGATGTGTTTGGCTTTTCGGGAAATCTCCCGCAAATTTTAAAAAAGAGTGGAATTGACTATTTTGAAACGATTAAGCTTTCTTGGAATGAACACAATAAATTCCCAAGCAGAACCTTTATTTGGGAGGGAATAGACGGAAGTGATGTCATTGTTCATATGCCTCCAGACGAAACATACAATAGTGATGGAACACCAATTACAAGTGTTACTGCAGTAAAGAATTATCCCGAAAAAGAGAACATAAAAGATTTAGGAATGCTTTATGGAATAGGCGATGGCGGTGGTGGACCAAGTGAAGGACACATAGAAATGGTTTTGAGAGGCAGACATCTTACCGGCTTGCCAAAAATTAAAGTTGGTCCTCAATCAGATTTGTTTGATGCTCTGGAAAACGAGAGACAAAAAATGAGTGTATATAAAGGTGAGCTATACCTTGAGAAGCACCAAGGAACATATACAACTCAGAGTAAGAACAAGTATTACAACAGAAAACTTGAGTTTGCGCTCCATAATGCAGAGTATTTGGGTACCTTAGCAGCAATAAAAGGAATTGAATATCCATATCCTCAGTTAGAAAAGATTTGGAAAGAAGTGTTATTATATCAGTTCCATGATATTATTCCTGGGTCATCAATCAACCGCGTTTACGTAGAAAGTGTTAAGAGATATGAAGAAATGCTTGAAGAGGTAGAGAAGATATCCTCTGATTTGATTGGAAGTATCGCAGGGAAAGATAAAGTGCTCACAGCGATTAATCCAACTGGGTATAGGAACAAGGGAGTGGTGCTGGTTAACGACAAGTGGTACAAGATATCTGTTCCTCCTTACTCGGCCGCCCCATTGGAAATTATGGAAAAAGACCCCAGTCTTGATGCTACTGACGAGACCATAGAAAATGAGTATTATTTGGTTAAGTTTGATAAGAATGGAAATATTAACAGCCTTTTTGATAAGAGGTTAAAAAGAGACTTTGGAGACAAACATTGGCTCAATAAATTGCATGTTTATCCAGACAAGAGATTGCATTACAATGCTTGGGATATAGACATTAATTACACTAAGAAAATTCCAGCAGAGTTCAAACTGGTTTCTCATAGTGTTAAGGTTTTATCAGGAGCTGTAATCAGAGAAAATAATTACAAATTTGGGAATTCCACAATTAGTCAAAAAGTTGTGCTTTACTCAGGTGGACAGATAATTGACTTTATTACAGATATCGATTGGCATGAAAAACACAAGATGCTTAGAGCAGAGTTTCGTCCCAGTGTTTTTTCGGATGAAGTAACTTGTGATATCCAAATGGGCAGTATCAAGCGTTCGACAAAAGATCAAACAAAAATTGAAAAGGCACAGTTTGAAATAAGTGCACACAAGTGGATTGATGTAAGTGATAATGAGAAGGATGCAGGTTTTTCTGTTCTAACGGAAAGTAAGTATGGATGGAGGGTGAAGGAAGGATTAATTTCCCTTAATTTGCTTAGAAGTCCTGTATGGCCTGATCCAGAAGCAGATAGAGGTAAACACACAATAAGATATGCCTTATATCCTCATGCCGGAGATCATAATTCTGCAAATACTCAGAAGGAAGCATATTTATATAACATAAAGCCTTTGATCTCGGCAAGTAGCATAGAACTTGAGCCCTTTGTTTTGACTGGAAATCCGCATGTTGTCGTTGAGACGATTAAGAGGGCCGAAGATGGGAAGGGAACAATTATTCGTTTATACGAAGATGCTGGAAAAGAAACTACCATTAGTCTTTCTATCTCACAGAAGGGTGAGGTTTTCGAGACAGATTTATTGGAAAGAATTAGTGGACCAGCAGAAATATCTGCCCTGAAATTTAAACCATTCGAAATTAAAACACTTTTGGTTAAATAGAAAAAGGAAAAAGAAAAACCTCGGATTTAAAACCCGAGGTTTTTTGTTATGTAAAATATTGCCTATTTAATATACTTGCTGGGAATCAACATATTCTGAACTTTGGTCATTAATTCGTTGAAATAAACAGCATAACTGTCTCCTGCCCCAATGACTGCAACACAGCCATGGGATACTGCTCCGACGAAATCGTATTTCCCAGTTAGAACATCCAAAGTGCCAGATGGATTAGGGAACTGGAGAAGAACAAAAGGACTCTTTCTGGTATATATACCTCTTCCTCCTTTAGTATTCCCAAACTTAACCCTCAAGTAAGCTCCGATTTCAGGGTAGATTTCCTTTCCATCTTTGTCTTTTGTGGGGCCAACCTTAAACTGGTAGACTCTGTCTGTTTGTTTTGCTGTCCAATCTGCAAGTGGTTTCCATCCCAACTTAGTAGCGACAGACATTGCAGTAGTAATAAGATAAAGGGACATTTTTACTTTCAAATATTGTTGGAAAGGTTGGTCTTCTCCAGGCACAAAATTAGGCATCATCTTTGTCAGTGATAGCAATAAGAAAATGAAGGACAAAGCACCTTTCTTAGTAATATTTTTTACAACAGGGGGAAGTATCCCTAGCATATCGCCAATTCCGTTACCTTTCAGAACGCCTAAAAAGGTTTTTATATCTTTAAAATGGAAACGCATTACTTGGATTTTTTCCCATCCCTCGGATGCAACGTAGGCCGATTGAACGACTTTGAATCTTTTTCCTTCTAGTAACTCATCTGCTTTTTCTTGAGAAAGAAAAATCAAATGACATGCAAGCGGATTCTCATCATCTTCAGCTGTAAACTCAACGATAGTGTTAAGATTAGCGAATTTTTTTACCATAGCCGGATCTTCCTCAAGCGGAACCCTCATAACAGGGAACGCTGCTCGCATAAATAATTTTGCGGCCAAGACATCTTCTGCAATAGCTTTACTCATTCGTTACCTCCTAATCCTCATCGCTCCAGTCTTCATCAGCCTCAATCTCTTTTCCTAATAATTCCATAACTGTTTCTTCGATTCCTGTAGCGTCAATCTTATATCTTGCATATAGATCTTCAGGGGGTCCTATAACACTGTATTCATCCGGTATTCCAAGTTTGGTAAATGCGCAGCCTTTTCCACTCTGAGCTATAACGGAAGCAACGGCATCTCCCAATCCACCGATAATATTATGCTCTTCCACAGTAAGTATTCTTCTTGTGTCGAGAACTGCCTTCATGATAGCTTCTTCGTCTATAGGTTTAAGTGTATGCATATCAAGAACTCTAACCGAGACTCCATTCTCTTTTTCAAGAACCTTTGCGGCATCCAGTGCCTGAAGGACACAAACCCCGCAAGCAATAATTGTGATATCTTTTCCTTCATGAAGGTTAATTGCTTTTCCAATTTCGAAATCGAAATCCTCATTTTCATGAAGCGGTGGTTCAAACCCTCTTCCCACCCTCATATAGAAGGGGCCTGGGATTTTGACGCAAGCACGTACCGCTTTGGCTGTTTCAAAACCGTCAGCAGGGACAACAACCGTCATATTTGCCATAGAGCGCATAATTGCTATGTCCTCTGTGCAATGATGGGTGCTTCCAGAAGCTCCGAAACTTAGTCCTCCGTGTGTTGCAATAATTTTAACAGGAAGATTTTGATAAGCTATGTCGCTTCTAACTTGTTCTCCTCCTCTTAAACAAGCGAATATTGCAAAGGTAGAAGCAAATGGGATAAGACCAGTTTTTGCAAGACCAGCGGCCACTCCCATCATATTTTGTTCGGCAATACCAACGTTAAACAGTCTCTCTGGGAAAGCCTCCCCGAAATTTCCAATATTAGTTGATTTTGCAAGATCTGCGGTGACTCCGACAATTTTGTCGTTTTCCTTTCCGAGTTCGGTAAGTACTTTTCCGTAAATCTCTTTAGATGCCATCTTTAACGCATCATATACATTCCATGCAGTTCCTTCTGCCATTTTTATTTCCTCCTTTTATAGTGCTTCAATATCAGCTATAGCTTCTTTGAGCATATCGGAATCGATAGCCCCATAATGCCAAGCTACTTTGCCCTGGAATCTCTTTACCCCGAATCCCTTCTCAGTATGCGAAATTATGCAAATGGGCTTCCCTTTGTTCTCCCAGGCTTCGGTTAGAGCACGATCCACGTCAGCCATATCGTTTCCGTTACAACTGATGACTCTAAATCCGAAAGCTTCGTATTTTTTATCTATAGGATCGATACCCATTACTTGCTCAGTAGGGCCATCTATCATCAATTTATTGCGGTCCACTATAGCAATGATGTTATCTAGTTTGTAGTGGGCGGCGGCCATAGCACCCTCCCAAACACTTCCTTCGTTTTGTTCCCCGTCTCCCATTAAGACAACAACCTTTGAATCCTTGTAGCCTTGGTACCTTAAACCTAAAGCCATTCCGACACCCATTGGTAGTCCGTGCCCAAGAGATCCGGTAGAAGCATCGCATCCACTAATTTTTCTGCTATCTGGATGAATACCATAGCAGGATTCATAGTGGTTAAAGCTTTTTAAGGAATCCATAGGTACGAAGCCAGCCATAGCCAGCGTAGGGACGTATCCTAAAGCAGAATGACCTTTACTTAAAATGAATCTGTCACGATCCATTTTTTTAGGATCAGCTGGATCTACATTTAGAAATTTGAAATACAAAGCGGTAAGCATGTCAGCGGCACTTAAAGATCCACCTACGTGCCCGCTTTTGGCATAGTTTGTGGTTTTAACGATGTTAATACGCAACTCCTTTGCCTTTGCTTTCAGTTCTTCAACTGTAACGTTTTTTGGCATTTTTTGCCCTCCTTAAAATATGAAACTAGTGTAAAATATTCAAATTAACACTAATAATAATTATAGACCTTGCTTGTCAAGTAGTCAATACTGACATTTTTTAAAAGTACGCAGATAATGCGGAGTCAGTTCTCAAAGTAAGTGCAACAGTAAGTGCAACATTCGGGATTTTGTCTCAAAGTAAGTGCAACTTCACAAAAAAGGTTGTTTGGCATAGAATGTATCCATGCAGTTTTGCAAATACCCTAGAGGAGGAATCATGTCAAATGAAAAAAAGAATTACTCTCATCTAACATACAGAGACAGAACCATCATCTCTCATGCACTAAGCAACAAAGCTTCTTTTACCACCATCGCTAAAACTTTAGGAAAAAGCAAAAGCACCATA
>MWEH01000186.1 GCA_002070965.1 Firmicutes bacterium ADurb.Bin080
ACGTACAACTTTTCTTGCCTTGAATTTAACTACCCTTGGAAAATCGATTGGATGCACGGAAAAGTATCCTTTCTGCAAATGCCTGTATACCGTTGATTTAGACACTCCTAAATCCTGAGTCTGCATTATGTGGTACAAATGTTGCCCTTTATCTATTCCTGATGAAAGGATTCGGTCCATTTCGTAGAAAGATTCTTTAGCCAGAGGAATGCCTTCTCTAGCCGAGTGCAACTGCTCTTCATACTTTTTCTGTGCATGTTTAGCATAGTACATACTTTTGTCGAAAGAACAACTGACAGTTTTTCTTCTGCAGCCGTTACATACAAACGGTGCTTTGAGTAACTTAGGACATATCGTGGAAATGATTTGTCCCTGTTTGTCTTTCTTGATACTGGTTGTTGGATTAACGATTAAGTTTCTCTTAACCTCTTTTGATATCGTTGTCTGATCCTTCCCTAAATGCCTACCGATTGCCTTGAATGTCATCTCTCTAGTCAGACACTCCTGTATCTCCAGTCGTTCATCAAATGTTAAATGTTTGTTCTTCCTTTCCTTCATTTGCGGTCCCTCCTTTGTTTGGGTAAATTTCCCAGACTAAATTCTACCGCAAATTCCTTCCCACACTAACTTCCACTTCAAATTCCACTGTGGAACTTACTTTGGGAATTTACTTTCTTAAGTTATAGATCAAAAGATGTCCCGTAAAAAATTTTGAGTTGCCAATTGTTATACATAAGTAGTATTATTATCTTTAATACAAAAGGTAAAAAGAGGATACTATGATTAAAATAACCAACGGAGGTCATTCTTATAATAATGGTAGTTTTACCAAAACAAATGAGACAAACGGGTTTCGAAATACCATAACCTATAAAGTATTGGCAAAACACCAAAAGAATAACATACTGGATAGAGATAGTTTGTTGAAAATAAAATTTGATGCTGTGGCTTCGCACGACATCACTTATGTTGGAATAATCCAAACAGCAAAATCTATCGGGTTAAAAGAATTTCCAATCCCTTATATAATGACAAATTGTCATAACAGTTTATGTGCGGTAGGTGGGACCATTAATGAGGATGATCATTTATTTGGGCTGTCTGCAGCCAAAAAATATGGAGGGATATATGTCCCTGCTCACATGGCAGTAATTCACACTTTTATGAGAGAAGAATTTGCCTCGCCGGGTATGGCGATTTTGGGAAGTGATAGTCATACAAGATATGGAGCGTTGGGTACAATCGCGGTTGGCGAAGGTGGCCCCGAAATAGTAAAACAATTAATTGGTTCAACTTATGACATTAAGTATCCAGAAGTTGTTGCAGTATACCTTAAGGGGTCTCCGAGGAAAGGAGTAGGCCCTCAAGATGTTGCGATATTATTAATCGGTGCTGTGTTTAAGAACGGATATGCAAAGAATAAAGTATTAGAATTTATTGGTCCTGGTGTCAACGCTCTTCCAATGGAATATAGAATCGGTATAGATGTAATGACAACCGAAACCGCTTGTTTATCTTCAATATGGATTACTGACATTAAGACAAAAGAATATTTAAGTATTCGTGGAAGAGGGGATAGTTTTTTTGAACTATTTCCGAATGATGGCGCATATTATGATGGGGTCATAGAGATAGATTTGTCTAACGTCGAACCCATGATTGCGCTTCCATTTCATCCGAGTAACTCATATTTGCTGTCAGAAGTGATTAATAACCCGAGAGAAATACTGGGCATGTGTCAGGAAGAGGGTAGAAAACTCCTAAAAAACAATAAGTTTGATTTAATTTCAAAGATAGATAAGAATGGACGTATTAAGGTTGATCAAGCAATTATCGCAGGATGTGCTGGAGGAACTTATGATAATATTTTTGAATCTTCGTCTATTTTAAGTGGGAAAAGGATCGGACCAGATTTATCACTAAGTGTATATTGCGGGTCTCAACCTATATACCAAGATCTTGTAAAAAAGGGAGCAATTTCGAAATTATTATCCGCAGGAGGAGTTGTAAAAACATCTTTTTGTGGTCCCTGCTTTGGAGCTGGGGATGTCCCTGCGAACAATGGGCTTTCAATCAGACATACTACACGAAATTTTGAGAACAGAGAGGGTTCAAAACCGGGAGATGGGCAAATTGCATCAGTCGCCTTGATGGATGCAAGAAGTATATCGGTTACAGCTGCAAATGGAGGATACCTATCCTCAGCCTTGGATTATGATTATGAAAATTCTATACCTGAATTTGTTTATGATAATTCAGCTTATAGGGCAAAGGTTTACAATGGGTTTAATCAATCCAGAATAGATGAAGACATTATATATGGTCCCAATATTGCGGATTGGCCAGAGATTTCACCTTTAAAGGATGTTTTATTGTTAGAAATGGTTTCAGTGATTAATGATCCTGTAACAACAACCGATGAAATTATTCCCTCTGGGGAAACATCTTCATACAGGAGCAATCCGATTAAGTTAGCGGAATTTACTCTTTCAAGAAAGGACCCAAGTTATGTTGGTCGAGCCAAAAAAAGTCGTGAATATGCGGAAAATTTGATAAATGATGTGAGAAGAATGATTGGATTTGATTCAAAATTAGATATTCAACTTGGAAGTGTAATTTTTGCGGTTAAACCTGGGGATGGAAGCGCAAGAGAACAGGCTGCTTCCTGTCAAAGAGTATTAGGAGGAAGCGCAAATATTGCAAGAGAATATGCCACGAAAAGGTATAGATCTAACTTAATAAATTGGGGAATTCTTCCGTTAATCGCAAGCGATAGAAACTTAACCTTTGAAATAGGGGATATCCTAGTAATTATGAACCCTAAACAATTTGTATATAACGGAGGGGGAAAATCGAAATTATTAAGAAATAACCAGTCGCAAGATATCGAACTATCATTGGGAGACATGACTGAGGAAGAAAAGGGAATCCTTGTAGCAGGATGTTTAATGAATTTTCAAAAGGAAAAGTATAATGAAGATATATAAAAGGATATTAGGAGCAACAAGATGATTTATAACGTTAAAATAGAAACAATGTCTACAATAAGCATGCGAAGGCTACAGTTAAAAAGATTAAAGCATATTGTTAATTACGCATATTCTAATATTCCTTTCTACAAGAACAAATATGACCAGGCAGGGTTTAAACCATCTGATTTAAGGAGTTTAGATGATATAAGAAGGATACCTTTTGTTGTAAAAAGCGACTTAAGAGATAATTATCCCTATGGATTATTAGCAGTTCCTAAGGAGTCATTAGTAAGAATCCATGCATCGAGTGGGACAAGCGGGAAACCTACCGTCGTTTGTTATACGGAAAATGATATGAAAGTTTGGATAGAATGTTGTGCTAGAGTTAGTGCAGCTGGTGGGGTGACAAAAGATGACCTAGTCCAAATTTCTTTTGGATATGGTATGTTTACTGGTGCGTTAGGAATGCATCAAGGTTGTCGAAAGCTTGGCGCAGCAATAATTCCCGCAAGTTCGGGTAATACTGAAAGACAAGTAATGTTTTTAAAGGATTTACAGGCAACTGTTCTGGTGGCGACCCCTTCTTATGCGCTATATATTTCTGAAATGATAGATAAGCTAGGCTATAATATCGATGATTTTAATCTTAAATGGGGTTTATTTGGTAGTGAGGCATCAACCGATGCTATGCATAATGAAATTAGAAAGAGACTAAAAGTCGAGACCACTGATAATTATGGTTTATCTGAAATTATAGGACCTGGGGTGTCTGGGGAATGTCTTTCTCATACTGGGTTGCATATAAATGAGGATCATTTCTATCCAGAGGTTCTCGATAGAGAATCTTTAGAACCCATTAAGGATGGGGAACTTGGAGAGTTGGTATTAACGACCTTAACAAAAGAAGGAATGCCTATGATTAGGTATAGGACAAAGGATTTAACTTCTCTTGACCATTCTCCTTGCCCTTGTGGAAGAAATACTGTTAGGATGTCTCGGGTCACAGGGAGAACGGATGATATGTTAATAATCAGAGGAGTAAATGTATTTCCTTCACAGATTGAAACAGTTCTTATGAATATGAAGGAAATTGGTGGACAATACGAGATGATTATAACTAGAGAAAACTATCTAGATAAATTGGAAGTACGTGTTGAAGTAGCTGATGGAGCTCTTCTATCTGATTTTCAAAGCTTAGAAAAACTTAGAGCATTGGTTAAGCATAACATAAAAGTTATTCTTCAAATTGATGCTGAGATTAAATTGGTAGAGCCGTTGTCTTTAAAAAGATTTGAAGGAAAAGCGAGAAGAGTAACAGATTTAAGACAGATATAAATTGCTAAAAAGAAGAGGTGTAAAATTGGGAAGTTTATTATTAGCAAATGAAGCTATAGCATTAGGGGCTTTTGAATCGGGTGTGAAAGTTATATCTTCCTATCCAGGGACTCCCTCCACAGAAATAACAGAGAATGCTGCAAAATATGATTCAATTTATACTGAATGGGCTCCCAATGAAAAGGTTGCTTTAGAGGTTGCTATTGGGGCTTGTTTTTCAGGAGTTCGTTCTATGTGTTGTATGAAACACGTGGGATTAAACGTTGCGGCAGATCCACTTTTCACGCTATCCTATACAGGAGTAAACGCAGGTTTAGTTGTTGTAGTCGCGGATGATCCTGGGATGCATAGCTCACAAAACGAACAGGATAGTAGATATTATGCGTTGAGTTCGCATATCCCGATGCTCGAACCATCTGATAGTTCAGAGGCAAGAGATTTTGTAAAAATAGCTTATGAAATTAGCGAAAAATATGATACGCCTGTGATTATTAGATTAACCACAAGAATTGCACATAGCAGAAGTTTTGTAGAACCTAAAGAAAGAGATGAAATACTGAATAAAACATATAAAAAAGATGTTTCAAAATTTGTGATGATGCCAGCTATGGCTCGGTTAAGACATTTATTTGTAGAAAAAAGAGAAAATGATTTATCCAGAGATATTTCTTTGTTTAATATCAATTCTACATTGATGCGAAGTCATAAGTTGGGAATTGTCTGCTCAGGAGCTGTATATCAATATGTTGTCGAGGCATCAGATGCGTCGGTTTTTAAACTAGGCATGATTTACCCAATTGATTTTGAGTCAGTAAAAACCTTTGCCTCAAAAGTTGAAGAGTTAATCGTTGTCGAGGAACTGGAGCCTTTTATTGAAAAGGAATTATTATCAAACGGAATAAAATGCCATGGCAAAGAACTTTTTGGAAGACAGGGTGAGTTTTGTGTATCGTATATAAGGCGCAAGTTAGAGGGTATAATAGAAGAAGAAAAATCCGGGAATAAAATAATCCCAAGACCACCTGTAATGTGTGCAGGGTGTCCGCACAGAAGTGTTTTTTATGCAATCAAAAAACTTAAGCTTAAAGTGAGCGGGGATATCGGGTGTTATGCACTTGGTGCGCTTGAACCATTATCAGCAGTAGATTTATGTGTTTGCATGGGCGCAAGTATTGGGATGGCACATGGTTTTGATAAAGGAAACACTGGAGAAGCCGAAAACATGGTCGCAGTAATAGGGGATAGTACTTTTTTACATAGTGGGATTAACTCGTTGATTAATTCAATTTATAATAATGGTACTTCTACGATAGTAATTTTGGACAATTCTATTACAGCTATGACAGGGCATCAAGACAACCCATCAACAGGGAAAACAATAAAAGGTGATCTAGGACATAAGATAGATTTATACAGTTTATGCTTAGCATGTGGGGCGGGCAGTGTACGAATTGTAGATTCTTACAATATACAAGAGGTTATAAGTGCTTTGAAAGAAGAGGTTTCCAAAAAATGTGTTTCAGTAATCATTGCAAGGAGACCATGTGCGCTGTTAAATAAAAAATATCCTCCTGCTTTCTATATTGGGGAAAATAAATGCAAATATTGTAAACAATGTTTAGCGATTGGATGCCCAGCCATTGAAAATTTAGGAAACTCCGTCAGAATTAACAGGGAATTGTGTGTTGGATGTGGAGTTTGCACTCAAATGTGCAAATTTGGAGCAATTATTTCGGAGGATAGATAATAAGATGAAACCCAGAAACTTAAATATATTAATCGTTGGTGTTGGGGGACAAGGGACCCTTTTGGCAAGCAGAATACTTGGAACAATTGCCCTTAATTCAGGGCTAAAGTGTAAGCTTAGTGAAGTTCATGGTATGAGCCAAAGAGGAGGTAGCGTTGTTACCCACGTTAGATGGGGCAAAGAAGTATTTTCTCCGATTGTTTGTGAAGGTGATGCAGACTATATTCTTTCTTTTGAAACTCTTGAAGCAATAAGATGGTCGAGTTTTTTAAAGGAGAATGGACACATCATAGTAAATAATCAGAAGATTCTTCCTATGCCAGTAATAACTGGAAAGGATGTTTATCCCAAAGATGCACTTCAGATATTAAAGGATAAAAATTTAAGTGTAATTGAGGTAGATGGTCTTAAATTAGCTGAGTTAGCTGGTAGCTCAAAGGCAGTCAACGTTGTTTTAATAGGTATACTTTGCGCAAAAGAAAAAATAGAACTGAATTTAGCAAAAGAGGCAATAAAACAATGCGTTAAAGAAAAGAACCTTGAATTAAATCTGATTGCTTTAGAACTCGGATATAATGCTTTATAAAAACAGGAGAAATAATATGACTAAATACTTTAACCCTAAAATGGAGTGTATGGCAAAGGAAGAAAAATATCTTCTTCAGTCAGAGAGACTTAGAATCGTCGTAAAGCGAGTTTTTGAAAATGTAAAATGGTATCGTGAGAAAATGCTTAATATAGGCGTTTATCCTGAAGATATTAATACCATTGATGATATTGAAAAGCTACCATTTACTGAAAAACATGACTTGAGAGATAATTATCCCTTTGGTTCTTTCGCTGTCCCCAAAAAACAAATAGTAAGGGTTCATGCTTCTTCGGGAACAACTGGAAAACTAACTGTAGTTGGATATACAAAAAAAGACATTGAGGATTGGGCCGAATGTTGTGCAAGAGGTTTGTATTCAGTGGGAGCAGGAGAGGACTCAACGATTCATATAGCTTATGGGTATGGCCTTTTTACTGGGGGGCTAGGAATGCATTATGGGGGAGAACTTATTGGGGCAACAGTTGTTCCAGCATCGTCAGGCAATACCCCAAGACAAATTATGCTGATTAATGATTTTTCAGCTGACACACTTTGCTGTACTCCATCTTACGCCATCCACATGGCAGAAGAGGCCTTGAAGCTTGGGTTAAATCCTAAAAATTTTCCATTAAAATATGGTATTTTTGGTGCGGAACCCTGGTCAGAGGAGATGAGGAGACAGATACAGGAGCTTTACTCGTTAAAAGCTTATGATATTTATGGGCTATCAGAAATTTCAGGCCCTGGTGTTGCAACAGAATGCGAGCATCAATGTGGCCCACATGTCCAGGATGATTTCTTCTATCCCGAAATAATAGATTCTGTTACAGAAAAGCAAGTTAAAAATGGTGAAAAGGGAGAATTGGTTTTTACAACTCTTTCTAAAGAGGGAATGCCACTTATTAGATATCGTACTAGAGATATTTCATCTATCATTTCTGAACCGTGCGCTTGTGGAAGAACTTCTGTAAGACTCTCTAAGATTACTGGAAGGTATGATGATATGATGATAGTAAGAGGTGTAAATGTTTTCCCCTCCCAGATAGAAAGTGCGTTAGTTGGTTGCGATTCTCAAGTAAGTTCAAAGTTCATGGTGGTATTGAACAGAGTAAATAATCTTGATACTATGGATATAGAAGTTGAATTACTCCCAGGAGTCGCTTTTGATGAAATAAAGTCTGTTCAATTATTAACACAAAAAGTTCACTCGGTAGTTACTTCTGCAATAGGAGTATCCGCGAACATCAAACTTGTATCAAACGGAACTTTTAAATATATTGAAGGAGAAAAAGTAAAAAAAGTTAAGGATAACAGAAAAATATAATAGTTATAAGGAGCACCTAAATGATAATAAACCAAATAGCGGTATTTCTCGAGAATAGAAGTGGGAGAATTTGTGAGTTTGCCCGAGTTTTAAAAGATGCGAACATTAATATCCAGACAATGAATATTGCAGATACCTCAGAGTACGGTATATTGCGAGCTATCACTGATGATAATGAGAAGGCAATTAGAGTATTAAAGGAAAATGGTTTTAACACAGCATCAACGGATCTAATTGGTTTTCAGGTGGCGGATAAACCGGGGGAGATGCACAAAGTATTACAACTGCTTGACCAAGAAAAAATCAATATTTCCTATCTTTACTCTTATGCTCAAGTAGGTTCCAATACAGCGGCTATTCTTTTGAAAGTCGATTCTCCCGATTTAGCGATTAGACTTTTAACTCATAACGGAGTAAAGTCTTTTTGATATAATGGAAAAAAACTTGGTTCGTTCCTTAGTAAAGGACATTTTTGTTTTCAACAAAAATAAAAAAAGTGAGATTATTTGTAATACACTTTTTTCCTTGTCAGAATATATTAATTCCAAATCTATCTTCGTATATCTTTCTAAAGAGAGAGAAGTTGATACAAAGATGATAGTGAAGAATTCTTGGGAGAAAGGGAAAAAAGTGTTTGTCCCCAAATTAGATGGGGAAAGAATGAAAGCAATACAAATATATGAAAATAGTAAGCTTATTGACGGCCAATTCGGGATTAAAGAACCTTTAAATGAAGATTCTCATGAGGAAGACATCGACCTTGTTATTGTCCCTATGGTCTCATTTGATGAAAATCTAAACCGTCTTGGACATGGAAAAGGTTACTATGATACTTGGTTGAAGAATAAAATACTATTTAAAATTGGTATTTGTTTTGAAGAATACAAATTTGAGATGTTACCGGTTGAACCCCATGATATAAAAATGGATTTAATAATTACAGATAAAAAGGTATATAAATAAAATGAGAATTATTGCAGGAAAATATAAAGGAAGAACTTTAATCGCAGAAAAAGGGGATTCTATTCGCCCAACTACAGATAGAGTAAAAGAAAGTATATTTAATTTAATCCAGAGCTACATAGGTGAAAGTCATGTTCTTGATCTTTTTGCGGGTAGCGGGGCTTTAGGGATAGAGGCTTTATCGAGGGGGGCCGAAAATTGTGTTTTTTGTGACAAGAGTTCACTTTCTATTGAGGTTCTTAAAAAAAACTTATCAAAAATAGATGAAAAATACGAAATATTTCAAAGAGATTACTCATTTGTCATATCCCAAATGGCGAAAGAGGGAAGAAAGTTCAACATAATTTTTTTGGATCCTCCATATAACACAATTGAGGAATCAAGGATTTTGGCGGAAATTTCGGATAGTAATATTCTATCTGAAAATGGAATAATTGTTCTGGAAAAAAGAAATGAGGAAAGATCTTATTGCCTCCCATACAACATGTGTAGACTGGATATAAGAGAATATGGACATACAATAATAGATTTAATACAATTAGGAAATAGTGTTGCGATAACCGGAACATTTGATCCGTATACTGTTGGCCACGAATATCTTGTCGAAACAGCATCACAAAATTTTAAATCAGTACATATTGTACTTTTGAAAAATCCCCAAAAAACCCCTTTATTGGAAATTGAAAAAAGAAAAAAAATTATTAAAATTGCAGTAAGAAAATTTAGAGCTAATATAGTGGTTGAAGATTATGATGGGAGGGCTATTGACTACTGCAAAAATAATGATATAAGATATATCCTAAGGGGAATCAGAAACCAAAACGATATTAAATATGAGATGGAGATGGCTAAATGGAATGAGGAGAACGGTGGCATTAAGACTTTATTTTTGATTGCAAAGGATTCAGCCATTAGCTCTTCTTATGTGAAAAAATTGGCGGAAGAGGGGATGGATATCAGCCTTTTTCTAGGGAAGGAGGAATAATGGAAGATATTGAAGATTTATTGGTAATGATAGAGAACGAGGTAGCTCAGGGAAAGAAGCCCGTTTTTGGAGTTGGGAAAATAGTCAATGATTCCATTATTTTTGAACTCGTAGAAAGAATTAGAAACTGCATGCCAGATGTTTTACGAGAGGCAAAATATATAGTACAAAACAGTGCAAGAATACAGAAAGAAGAATCTGAAAAGGCTCAGCAAGTGTATGAAAGAGCAAAACTGAAAGCGGATCAGATCCTTTCAGAGCATGAAATCGTAAAAATAGCCCAGAAAGAGGCGGAGATAATCAAAGCTGAGGCAAATGAATTTAAGAGTAAAATAATTCAGGAAATTTTTAAAGATATAGATTTTATGCTCTCTTCCACGAGTAAAACCTTAGAAGAAAGTCTTGCAATTATTAAGAAAGCTCAAAAAAACAATCTTGATAAATTTGGTAATACTGATACAAATTAGAGTTTTTTCTAAAAATAGTAGGGTTAGAACCTTAATTATTAGAATAATATATTTACTAGACCCAATTTTAAAGCTTTTATTTTATCTAATTTTTTTACTAATCAATAGATACGATAAGCATTTTTTTGTTTAGGTAGTTTACCTTGTTTGCAATAGATAGAGTTCCTTGCGCGGCAAAGTCAAGTCTAATCAAAGGTCTTAAAGCCTTGTCTACTTTACTTACATCGCTATAGCGTGTAAGCACATTCTTACATGACTTGAATAACTCGGGTAAAATATCTTCCTTGCGATTTTCTTTGATAGCAAGAATTTGAATATAAGGAGGGCATGACAAAGCATATGAGTAATCTTCCTGAGTGATATCGAATAAAGCATAAAGACAGATGCGTTTTAGCCTAGCCATAGTGTAGTTTTTTGTTTTTGCGGTAGTTAATAACTCCTCAAGTGTGATTGCATTTGTCGCAGAAATTATAAGCCTATTATGGATCCCTCCCGATACATCATAATATTTTTCCAGATCATATCCAGACATGGTTTTTAGTTTAAAAAGCATCATGCTTCCTAAGGCATTGTCTCTAGGTTTGTAGGTTTTAAGCATTTCGTAAGTGCTTTCGGGAACTTGGCTTTTTATCTCTTCCATTTTGCCTTCTTGTAAGGCAGTTCTTATTGCTGAAGCAGAGGAATAAGTTTCTTCAAGGCAATCACTATTGTATGAGGATCCTATTCTTTTTACGGTATGGAACTTAATCTTCAAATTGGCTTTTTTTGCTGCTATAATGTAAGCTATACCAAGAACATTATTTGGATAATCGAGTAAACCAACTAAATCCTTGTATTCGGGGGAAATTATCGAATATTCTGATAGTGCAAGGGCCCTAGATTTTGGGAAAGAAAATCCTTTTTTTAGAAACCCTTGAAGGATTTCTTTATATTCCTTTGGCTCGTCGCCTAATAATTTTGCAAGTTTCAAAAGCCCATTTAAATCTCCAGATTCGCTTCCGAAACTTAAGTATTGAAGGCTTGGGAATTGAGATATCGTCTTTATAGCCCCATATGCAAAGTTATCAGCAGGGGAAATAGCAAAAATTGTAGGTAGTTCTATAACAATATCTGCGCCATGTATAATTGCTTGTTCTGCCCTTAAATACTTGTCGGTTATCGCAGCGTCTCCTCGTTGAGTAAAGCTTCCGCTCATGACACAAAGTAGTGTATCACAGCCGGTTTCAGACCTAGCTTGTTGAAGATGTTTAACGTGTCCGTTAGTCAAAGGATTGTATTCACAAATAATTGCAGTAGTTTTCATTATTCTCCAATATGAAAGGTTTTCCTGGATTTTTTTTGCTTGCATTTTGTGTATAATAGTTATAACATACTTAAGGATATTTAAAGGGTCTAAAACCTTTCTATTAATTAAATATTATATCATAAATATTATAAATTTTAAACTGTGAAAAAGGAGCAAGTCAATGTCTAAATTGATGGATAGGATTATCTCGAAAGCTAATGAGCTTCACAAACACATTGTGTTAGGAGAAGGAGAGGAAATTAGAGTTATTCATGCTGCGGAGATTATCAATAAAATGAAAATGGCAAAAATAACCTTGCTTGGAAATAAGACCAAGATTCTTTCTCTTGCTGAAGAAAATTCTCTTGTCGGAGTTGATATTGTTGACCCAGATAATAGCCCTGATTCTGAAAGATACGCTAATTTGCTTTATGAGTTAAGAAAAGAAAAGGGAATGACTATCGAGAAAGCGAGAGCCTTGACAAAGGATTCTTTGTATTACGGTTGTCTTATGATTAAATCAGGAGATGCAGATGGGATGGTTGCTGGGGCCATTCATGCCACAAGTGATGTTTTAAGACCTGCTCTACAAATAATCAAGGCAAAGGAAGGGCTGAAGACTGTTTCAAGTTTTTTCTTAATGTCACTTCCGGAAGGGTCAGTTTATGGACAAGAAGGGGTAATGATATTTTCTGATTGTGGAGTGTTGCCAGATCCAACAGCTGACCAATTGGTCGATATAGCTATAAGCGCTGCAGAGAGCGCAAGAAGAATAGCTGGGATAAAAGATCCCAAGGTAGCTATGTTATCGTTTTCTACTAAGGGAAGTGCGTCTCACCCATTAGTCGATAAAGTATTGGTTGCAACAAGCAAACTTAAATCAATGCCTTTAGATTTTGCTGTAGATGGTGAATTGCAGTTGGATGCTGCTATAGTTCCAAGTGTCGCAAGATTAAAAGCACCGGGAAGTACTGTCGCGGGTTATGCGAACGTACTTGTGTTTCCCGACTTACAATCGGGGAATATTGGATATAAGTTGGCACAGAGACTTGGAAACGCCGAGGCAATCGGGCCAATTTGCCAGGGATTAGCCTCTCCAGTTAATGACTTATCAAGAGGATGTAATGTGACAGATATTGTTGGAGCAGTTGCGATTACTGCACTTCAACTTGGGGAATAGGGTGACTTATGAAGATTTTAGTTGTTAATGCAGGAAGCTCTTCTCTAAAGTATCAAGTTATTGATGGCGAAACCGAAGAAAGATTAGGGAAAGGTTTAATAGATAGAATAGGATTTACTGGTTCCGGAATTAAACAGGAGTGTACGGACGGAAGAAAGTTTTTCTGTAAAAAAGATTTAAAAAATCATACTGAAGCATTTTCTCTATTGATGGAGGCATTGCTTGACCCTGAAAATGGAATTATTAGTTCGATGAGCGAAATAAAGGCCATTGGACATCGTGTTCTTCATAGTGCTGAGGATTTCAGCGAAAGTGTTTTAGTTACCCCCGAAGTGTTACGGATATGCAAAAAGAATGCACCATTAGGGGCACTACATATGCCTGCAAATATTAGTTGTATCGAGAGTTGTCTCGAACTAACTCCGAATACTCCAAATGTAGCAGTGTTTGATACGTCTTTTCATTTAACGATGCCCAAGCATGCTTACATGTATGCGATAAAATATGAAGACTATGAAAAATACCAATTGAGAAAATATGGATTCCATGGAACAAGTCACAGATTTGTGTCTGGTGAAGCAATTAAAGCCCTAGGTGAAAAAGCTAACCTTAGGATAGTTACATGTCACCTCGGGAATGGTAGTTCTTTGGCTGCGATAAAAGATGGAAAATGTATCGATACAACTATGGGGCTTACTCCATTGGAAGGTTTGGTTATGGGAACCCGTAGTGGGGATATTGACCCTGCGGCAGTTGGATATTTGGCAGAGAAGAAAAATTTAACTACATCCCAAGTAATTGATTATCTCAACAAAGAATGTGGATTTTTAGGGCTATGTGGCTACAGTGATTGTAGAGATATAGTTGAGTTGTATAAACAGGGAGACATGAAAGCACAGATAGCTTTAGATTTATTCGCGTATCGAATTAAAAAATATATTGGAGCGTACTTCGTTGCTTTGGGAGGACTTGATTGTATCGTATTCACTGGAGGGATTGGCGAAAATTCAAGATTTGCGAGAAAGCTTATAATGGATGGATTGGAAGTATTAGGAGTTGATTTTGATTTTCCCAAGAATGAAATAGCCGAAAAAGGACAATTTGCTGAGTTGAGCAAACCTTCTAGTAGTGTAAAAGTACTTCTTATTCCTACAAACGAAGAACTGGTAATTGCTAGAGATTCAAAAAGAATAGTTTCTGAGCTTGGATTGTAGTTATCATTATTCGTAAAAATCTGGTGGTTTTCCAATATATGCCTTAATGGGCACATTACCACATAGTTTAATGAGTTATTTGTTTGACACAAAATATTCATTTGTATATAATTATAAAGTTTTAGTAAAGTGGAGGTGTAATATGGCCGTTCCAAAACGTAAGATATCAAAACAAAGAGGCAATTCTAGGTCTGCAAACTGGAAGCTAACCGCCCCTAATTTAAGCGAGTGTTCAAATTGTCACGAGCTTATTGAGGGTCATAAAGTTTGTCCCCATTGTGGCTATTACAAAGGTAAACCCGTTGTAGTCAAGAAAGAAAAAGAAGAATAGATAGACATCTAGAGGAAGGCAACACCTTCCTCTCTTTTTAGTGAGGAATAGATGAATATATTAGTGGATGCATTTGGCGGAGATAATTCTCCATTTGAAATAGTATCTGGAGTTGTAGATGCACTTAATGAATCTAAGAATATTTTTAAGATTATCTTACTCGGAGATGAAAATATCTTAAAGGATTTGTTAAGCAAATATCAATACCCTTCAGATCGCTTGGAAATTTTCGATTCAAAAGAAGTCATTACCAATGATGATTCTCCAGTAGACGCAATTAGAAATAAAAAAAATAGCTCTCTAGTTGTTGGATTGAAATATCTTAATTCAGAAAAAGAAGCAGACGCATTTATTTCTGCGGGAAGCACCGGTGCGGTTCTTGCTGGAGCAGTATTGTTATTAAAGAGAATAAATGGAATTAATAGACCTGCGTTGGCCCCATTATTACCAACCTCTGAAACTAATTATGTCGTTTTAATTGATTGTGGCGCAAATTCAGAGTGTAAACCGGAGATGCTTCATCAGTTCGCAAAAATGGGTGAGGCATATGCTAAGGTTGCCCTTTCACTGATTCATCCGAGAATTGGATTGCTTAATAATGGAGTTGAAGAAAAGAAGGGCAACGAACTAACTCAGGCTACATATAAGCTCTTACGAGAGGATAGTAACATTAATTTTATCGGAAATGCAGAAGGAAGAGATATTCTAAGTGGGAATTTTGATGTTATTGTCTCCGATGGCTTTTCAGGAAACATTGCATTAAAATCATGCGAAGGAACTGCGCTTATGATGTTTTCTCAGATAAAAAATGGAATTAAAAAAGGTGGGATAAGAGCAAAAATTGGATATTTGCTTTTAAAACCAGTGTTCAAAAAATTAAAAGAGACTGCTGATTATTCATCCAAAGGGGGAGCAGTTCTTTTAGGGCTTCAAAAACTAGTAATTAAGGTCCATGGTAGTGCAAAATCAAAAACTATTAAAGCAGCTATTTTTCAAGCCGCTTCTTTGGTTGATAAAAACCTTGTTTCAAAAATAACTGACAGTATAAAAATTACAGAATAATAAATGAAAGAAATTGATGTCGAACAAATTGAAAAAACTATAGGATATACTTTTGCAAAAAAAGAGCTTTTGCATTCTGCACTTACGCACTCTTCGTTTACCAATGAACATATTGGTTACGAATCTTATGAAAGATTAGAGTACATAGGTGACAGTGTAATTAGTCTTATCGTTGCAAATTATTTATTTAATAGATTTCCTTATGCAAATCAAGGTTTTTTATCAAAAATAAGGTCCATTATCATTTCTGAAAAATGTTTATCTGAAGTGATAGAAAAGCTTGGGTTGGATAAATATCTGCGTATCTCAGAAACATTGACCTCGATCAGCCCAAGATTAAAAGGAGACATTTTTGAGTCAATTGCTGGAGCAATTTTTATTGACTCAAATGACATTAATAAAGCCGCTGAATTTATTTTGATAAATTTAAAAAACAAGTTAAACGCTGAATATAATGTTGATAACATAACAGACTATAAGTCCGCACTTTTTGAGTACGCTGCAAAAAATGGTATGAAATTATCAATATGTACTGAAAAAATTAATGATCTTCCACCAAAGTTCAAATCGACCATTTCCCTTGAAGGATATAATTCTTCGATTGGTGAGGGAAATTCAAAAAAGAAAGCAGAACAAGAGGCAGCTAAAGCTCTAATTATTAGAGATAACATATTAAACTAACCCTCATGTTTTAGTTTCATCTTCTTTACAAACTACTTTCCATAAAAGGAATCGACTATAATATGTAAAACTATTATTTGTTGCCTTTTATCCCTTCAAAAGTTATAATTAAACTCAAATGGAAACCATCAATAACTGACGGGGTGTTGTATTGAATCTTAGTAAAATAGAAATTCAAGGTTTTAAATCTTTTGCAGATAAAACAGAGATTATTTTTGATACAAATATTACAGGTATTGTAGGCCCAAACGGCTGTGGAAAGTCAAATGTTGTTGAAGCAGTCAGGTGGGTTCTCGGAGAACAAAAAAGCTCAGCCTTAAGGATATCAAAGAATACAGATCTTATTTTTGGTGGGACAAAAACAGGGCGAAAGTCTCAGTCTTATTGCGAGGCTTCTATATTTTTGGATAATTCAAAGCATATATATCCCATCGATTTTGAAGAATTGGTTGTAACTAGAAAATTGGATAGAAGTGGGGAGAGTTCTTCTTATATTAACGGTCAAAGATGCAATCTAAAAGATATAATTAATTTATTCAGAGATACTGGTGTTGGGAGAGAAGGTTACAGCATTATAGGCCAGGGAAAAATTGATAGTATAGTTGGATATAAACCTGAAGCTAGAAGAGAAATTTTTGAGGAAGCTGCTGGAATCTCAAAACATAAAGATAAGAAAAACTCCAGTGAGAATAAATTGTCTCATACAAGAGATAATATGTCCCGTTTAAACGATATTATGTTGGAGCTCGAACAAAACCTTGGGCCTCTTAAATCTGAAGCAGAACAAGCTATAGAAGTTAAAAAAACAAGAAAAGAGCTTAAAAACGAAGAAATTCATTTATTTTTATTCCAAAGTGAAAACAGTGATTTTACACGGAATCAAACACAGACAAAATTAAAAGAAATTACTAAAACTTATGAAAGTGAGATAGAAGAATTATCCAAACTAAATGAAAAATACAACAACACTTTAAAATTAATATCAGACCTAGATACATCTTCAAGTAGTTTACACGACCAAATATTAGCGCTTACTGTTGAAGCACAAAAAGCATTGGGAAGATCGGAAAACTTATTGTTAACTTTGGCTTATAAAAAAGAAAGTAGAGATAAGAATAATTCGGAATATCTATCAAATCAAGCAATAATGAAATCGCGTGCAAAAGATATTGTCGATAAAATTGCGGTTAAACAACAAATAGATGATGAATTACAGGCCCTAAATGATAAAAACAAAGCAATGTCCTCTGAGTTTTCTGTTTTAAATCAATCAGTTGATTCACAAGAAAAGGAGATAGAATTAAGTAAACAACTAATGCTGGATAGATTCTCTGCAAGTGCGGAGATTGATAAAAACAGAGCTAAGTACGAAGTTGAATATAACCTATTGAAGCAAAATCTTCAGGAGAGCAAATTACTTTTAGCAGACAAGAAAAAACTATTATCCGATTTCAAGACACAAAAGGAATCGCTAATTAGTCAAATTGAAAAAATTAGTAATGAAAATAAGCTCAAACTATCAGAGAAATCAGAGGCTGAATTAAACTTCGATTCAATCAAAAAGGAATTGAACGATGCTGAGATAAAAAGGAGCGATCTTATTACTGAAAGGTCGAATCTCCAGTTTAAACTTTCCACTATAAGAGAGAATATTGAAAGCTATTCGAGTTATGACTCAGCTGTTCAAAATCTTATGGAATCAGCTAAACAGGATAAAAATATTTCCTCACAAATCATTGGTACTTTAGCAGAAATAATCTCTGTCCCAAAAGAGTATATGACTGCCATAGAAATTGCGTTAGGAAATTCAATACAAAATATAGTTACCCCTGACGAGCGATCAGCCTCAATTTTAATAGATCTACTAAAAAGAAATAACTTTGGTAGAGCAACTTTCTTGCCTGTTTCTTCAGTTAAACCATATCCTTTACAAAAAGAATATGAAGCTTGTTTATCCGAGAGGGGAATTTTAGGCTGTGCGTCTGATTTAATAAGATATGAACGAAGATTTTCAGGAATTGTTTCTAGTTTTCTTGGTAGAACTATAATAGCTGAAGATAAAGAAGTTGGGCTGTTGGTCGCAAAAAAATATAACTATGCTTTTCGAATAGTGACGCTTGAAGGGGAAGCCTTTTTGCCAAGCGGAGCAATTTCCGGAGGCTCATCGCGAGTTAAAAGTTCAAGGATATTATCACAGGAGACCGAGGCCCAGGAGGTTGACAAGAAACTGAATAAATGTATAAAAGAGATTTCTCTGAACTCAAATTTGATTGAAGAGCTAAAAGAGGAAAAGGAGAAGTTTTTACTCGCACTTAACGTTTGCTCTGCAAGGTTAGCACAAATAGAGAAAGAATTGATTGAGCTTGGGGGAAAACTAACAAGTGTTTGCGAAAGAGAGGACACTATTTCATCGGAGGAAAACAAAACTCTTAGTTTTATTGAACAAACATCAAAAAGGATTGAAGATTTATACAATATGCTCAGTTCAAGCGATAAGAGCTTTTCTGCTGCGAATCAGGAGAAAATTTCTGCTGATGATTTTTTATCTGAAGCAAAAGATAAATATTTCAAAGACAAGGAAAAAAGAGACAATCTATCGAAGGAATTGACAGATATGTATGTAAAAATTAAGTCTTTGGAAACTAACGGAGAAAAAACTGAACAGGATATATTTGATTATCGAGTGGAATACAAATCTTTAGAGAAAAAACAAATTGAATTGGAAGTTGAAATAAAAGTTTTGGATAGCGATATTGCGAAAATCCAAAAGGATATGGATATTGATCAATTCCCTGAAGAAGAACGAAAAAAACTTAAATCCGCGCAAGCTGATTTGGAGATGATTGATAAGAAAAAGAAAAATTTGAACCAAGAATTGACGGATATCGATGACAAGAGGGCGATAAAAAATACACAAATTAATGTTATTAACGAAAAGAAAATAAGAGAGGAAAACAATCTTGAAAAAATTAACATTGAGATTGAAAACATGTCCTCTCGAATTTATGAAACATATGGACTTAACATAGATGAATGTAGAGAGTACTGGATTGGAGAAGGGCTCGGAGAGATTTCACAGAACATAAATGTAGAAAAATCTTTAGATAAAATCCTGCGACTTAGAAGAAAAATTGAACGAATGGGCCCTATTAATGAGTTGGCTGAAGACAGGTATAATTCAGAAAGTATTAGATACGAGGAAATGAAAAGACAATTTGATGATTTATCTAAAGCTGAACAAGATTTAGTAAAAATTATCTCTGATTTAACAAAAGAGATGGAGCAAAGATTTACCGAAAATTTTAAAAAGATTAGTGAAAACTTTAAGATTACCTATAAGGATTTGTTTGGTGGAGGAACAGGGCATTTAAGCCTAGAAAAAGGAGTGAGTCCTTTAACTGCAGGTATTTATATTGATTCGCAACCTCCAGGGAAAGATTTAAAATCAATTGAATTGCTTTCAGGCGGAGAAAAGACACTTACCGCAATTGCTATTCTCTTTGCAATTAATAAACTCACCCCTATGCCTTTTAGTATCCTAGATGAAATAGATGCGTCACTTGATGAAACAAATGCAAGACTCTTTGCTCAATATTTATCAAAGTTTTCAAAAGATACCGAATTCATTGTTATAACGCACAGAAAACCAACAATGTCTCTTTGTGATGTATTGTATGGAGTAACAATGCAAGAAAAAGGAGTAAGCAAAATAGTGAAGGTAAAGCTGGAGGAAGCAGAAAAACATGTTAAGGAAGAGGCTTAAGTCATGGGATTTTTCTTAAAACTTAAAGAAGGTTTAAAAAAAACCAGAGAAAATATTAGTAGAAAATTTTATGAGGCGTTTAAAGCAAAAGAACTTGGCCAGGAATTTTATGACACACTTGAGTTGGCATTAATATCTGCTGATATGGGTTATACTGCGACTGAAAATGTATTAAGAAGATTACGTGCGGAAATACCAGCAAAAAAAATTTCTAAACCTGAAGAAGCAAAGGCACTTTTAAAGAGGATATTGCTTGAGACCATTGATTATGAAATACCACATTATGAATTTCCACTCTTAATTTTTATCTCTGGTGTTAACGGAGTTGGTAAGACAACTGCTGTAGGAAAATTAGCTAAGTTATTTGTTTCCGAGGGGAAAAGTGTCGTAATTGCGGCAGCAGATACATTCCGTGCTGCAGCAAGCGAGCAACTTGATGTATGGGCGGAAAGAGCTGGTGTAAGGGTAATTTCTCATTCTGAAGGGAGTGATCCCGCAGCTGTTGTTTTTGATACGCTGATTTCTGCAAAAGCAAAAGGCACGCAAGTTATTATTATTGACACTGCTGGAAGATTACATAACAAGAAAAATCTTATGGAAGAATTGAAAAAGATTAACCGAGTTATTGACCGCGAGCTCCCTGAAGCAGATCGTCGGAATTTAATAGTTTTAGATGCAACAACGGGTCAAAATGCCCTGAGACAGGTAGAAGTATTTAACGAGGCAATTGAAATTGATGGTATTATCCTTACTAAGCTAGATGGAACTGCTAAAGGCGGGGTTGTAATGGCAATAGCGGAAGAGCAGAATATCCCAGTATACTACGCTGGGGTAGGAGAAGGAATTGATGATTTAATCCCATTCGATGCAAAAGATTTCATTGACGCCATTTTTGAATAATTTTATTATTTCATTTATTTGACAATTTATTTTATAATAAGTAAAATAGTGTAAAACAAAAATACTTTACAGTTACTAATAGTCCCCCTGAGATTGTTGAATAATGAATAAGTTAGATAAATTAGAGATATCGCTATTAAATGATTATTATGGGTCTTTGCTCACAGTATACCAAGCTGATTTAATTCGGTTATATTATGATGATGACCTTTCTTTATCTGAAATTGCTGATATTAAAAATATTACCCGACAAGCAGCTTTGGATGTTATCAATAGAGGGACATTGAAACTTAAAGAGTTCGAGAGTAAGTTACATTTGGCTGTGAAGTCTCAGTCCATAAGAAAAGAAATCCAGGTGTTAATGGCATCTTGCGATATCGAAACATCAAAAAAATTAGAAAATATATTAAGAATTGTGGATGAATTATAATGGCATTATTTGAAAATTTATCTTTAAAAATTAATCATGCGTTTAACAAGATTAAGAATAAGTCCGGGCTTACAGAGCTTGAGCTTAAAGAAGCAATGAGAGAAGTTCGAATGGCCCTTCTCGAGGCCGACGTAAACTTTTTAGTGGCAAAAGATTTTATCAACAAAGTTACAAGCAAGGCAATTGGGTCTGATATTTTAAAAGGTTTGAATAGTTCTCAACAAGTTATAAAACTTGTTAATGATGAACTAATAGAGTTAATGGGAAGTCGCTTTTCTAAATTAATGGTTTCTGATTCTCTGCCTACAGTATATATGATGTGTGGACTTCAAGGCTCTGGGAAGACGACCATGTGCGGAAAGCTCGCCAAAATCCTTCTGAAAGATAATAAAAAAGTATTGCTTGTTGCTTGTGATATTTACAGGCCAGCAGCAATTAAACAGCTACAAATTATAGGCGAAAAAAGCAGAACACATGTTTTTGAAAAAGGACAAATTGACCCGGTTTCGATTTCAAAACAAGCGGTTGAGTATGCTAAAACAAATGGGTTTGACACAGTTATTTTAGATACAGCCGGGAGGTTGCATATAGATGAAAAACTTATGGAAGAACTGAGAGCTATTAAGGTTGCGGTTAAACCTACTGAGATTTTATTGGTTGTAGATAGTATGTTGGGCCAAGATAGTGTTAATGTCGCAGAAAAATTTAATCAAGATTTGGATATTACCGGAGTGATTTTAACCAAATTAGATGGGGATACTCGAGGTGGAGCAGCTTTGTCCATTAAAGCAATTTGTGGAAAACCAATCAAGTATGTTGGGATAGGAGAAAAACTAGAGGACATTGAACCTTTTCATCCCGAACGAATGGCTTCAAGAATTCTTGGAATGGGGGATGTACTAACTCTTATAGAAAAAGCACAAGATGCAATATCTGAGCAAGATGCAAAGAAAATCGCAAAAAAAATTAAGAATAGCTCATTTGATCTAGAAGACTATTTAGACCAACTAAATGGAATTAAAAAGATGGGCGGGATGAAAGATATGTTAGATATGATTCCTGGACTATCAGGAAAAGTAAATTCAAAGGATATTGATGACAAATCTTTGGACAAGACTAAGGCAATTATTTTTTCTATGACCCCGGAAGAACGGCACAAACCAGAAATAATTAAGGCTTCAAGAAGAAAAAGAATATCCAGGGGAAGTGGAACTTCAGTACAAGAGGTGAATAAATTATTGAATCAATTTGAACAAATGAAATTGATGATGAAAAAAGTAAGTTCGGGAAAATTTAAATTTCCGTTCTAATATAATATTTTGGAGGTAAAAAAATGGCAGTAAAATTAAGATTAACGAGAATTGGAGCGAAGAAAAAACCTTTTTATCGCATCGTAGCGATTGATTCGGGAAAAGCAAGAGACAGTAAGTACATTGAACAGATTGGTACTTTTGACCCAATTTCCGACCCCGTCGCAATTAGAATCGATGCGGAAAAAGCAAAGAAGTGGCTTGCTACAGGAGCTCAACCAACCGATACAGTTAGGTCTATATTTATAAAAGAGGGAATTATAGTTCCTTCAGTTGTAGCAAAAAAAGCTGATGACTCAAAAAATGAAGCCATAGATGCCGCTGCAAAAAAAATATAGATTTTAAGGAGACAAAATGAGAGAGCTTGTTGATTATTTAGTTGGAGAGATATTATCAAAAGATAATTTTGACATAGTAGAAGTCGAAGATGGAAATACTGTTGAGATTCGTGTCCAGGTTGATGCAGATAAAATAGGAAAAGTAATAGGAAAATCAGGGCGAATTGCAAAAGCAATTAGAACGATTGTCAAGGCATCTGCGCAAAATTCTGATAAGCACTATGATGTTATTATTAGTGAAAGATGACAAGTAAGGTACTGGTTGGGAAAATCCTCACGGCTCATGGGATTAAAGGAGAAATTAAAGTTCTTCCATATACCGATAGCACGGGGGATTTTTGTCAAATAAAAAATTTGCATATCATTAATTCTCATTACGAGGTTCAGAACTCTCGGCCAATGGGGAAAATGGCCCTTATAAAACTAAAAGATATAGATAATAGAGATTCCGCACTAAATCTTAAAGGAGATATATTTGCCGAAAGAATTGATTTACCTGATAAAGTTGGGAGATATTATATCAATGATATTTTAGGCTTTTCCTTAATTTGCAATGGAATCGATGAGGGCATTTTATCTGAAATAGTGAATTATGGAACGATTGTGGATACTTACTTTGTTAAGTCAAAAAACGGGAACTATAGCTTTCCAGCACTTCAAGAGGTAATTGAAGAAATTGATCTTGATAAAAAAAGGATAGTACTTAATGAAAAAGAATTGAAAAAGGTAAGAGTATATGAAATTTAGCATACTGACTCTTTTGCCAGAGATATATGAAAGTTTAAATTACAGTGTTATTGGAAGAGCTATAGCAAATAACCTTATTAATATTTCTGTTTGCAATATTCGTAATTATTCGATAGATAAACATAAGAAATGTGATGATGTGCCTTTTGGCGGAGGAGCAGGAATGGTAATGACTCCTCAACCAATTCATTCAGCATTAGAAAGTATTGATCCGGAACACAAATCTTTAAGGATATATATGTCCCCGCAAGGTGAAAAGCTAAATCACAATTTAGCCAAGAGCTTAAGCAACGAAAAATGGATTACTCTCATAAATGGTAGTTTTGAGGGTGTTGACCAAAGAGTAATTGATTTAGACATTGACAAAGAGATTTCAATAGGTGACTATATTCTAACATCGGGTGATTTTGCCTCTTTAGTAATTATAAATTCTATTTCGAGGTTTATCCCAGGAGTTTTAGGCAGTGAACTATCAGCGGAAGACGAAAGTTTCGCCAATGGGTTATTAGAGTATCCACAATACACTCGTCCGCAGAATTTTTTAGGAATAGAGGTTCCTGCGGTGCTTCTAAGCGGAAATCACTCGGAGATAAAAAAATGGAGATATGCTCAAAGTAGATTAATTACAAAATGTAAAAGACCAGACCTTTCGGAGTAAATTATGTTTATACACTGGTTCCCTGGTCATATGACCAAGGCCTATAGATTACTAGAAGAGAATTTACGTCTAGTTGATAGCGTTATTTATGTGCTTGATGCAAGGGCCCCAATATCTTGTATAAACGAGGAGTTTGATAAACTTATTAAAAATAAGCCCGTATTATATGTTATAAATAAATCCGACCTTATATCAAAATTTGATTTGACTCAATGTTTAAATTTATTTAAGAAATTAAACAAAACATGTGTATCCACGAATAGTTTATCACAAGATGGAGCTAAAATTGTTAAAGAGGCTTTGAATTCTTTACATCTTAATTTGATTGAAAAATATACAAAAAAAGATGCCATTAGGACTCCAAGATCCGTGGTGATAGGGGTCCCAAATTGTGGCAAATCTTCATTGATAAATAATCTTATTAAAAGGAAGAAACTTGAGACAGCGAACAGACCAGGTGTTACCAGATCTATTCAATGGATTAAGATTGATAAAAATATTGAGTTAATGGATAGCCCAGGGCTTCTTTTTCCAGATTTTAAAAATCAAGATAAAGCCTTTAAGTTAGCCGCAATTGGGAGTATAAAAGATGAAAGGTTCGATTTTTTAGAGTTAGCTGAAAAACTCTTTACGAAAATTCTAGAAATTGATCCGAATATAATTACTAGTAGATATGCAGACATACATAAATTTAATAGTAGTTCTACTTTAGAAAATATTGCCTTTTCAAGGGGATTACTTTTATCTGGTGGGAAGCCAGATATTGAAAGGGCCGCAAAAACATTTGTAACTGACTTTAGAAAAGGTTTTTTGGGAAAAGTCTGTTTAGATTTAAGCTTGATGCAAGAAGATGATGTTGATAAGGGGGAATAATGAATCCATTATTTATTTATGAGAGTAGTATTCTTCCTAACCAAGATATTACTTTAATATGTGGAGTTGATGAGGTGGGAAGGGGCCCACTCGCAGGCCCGGTTGCTGCTTGTGCCTGTATTCCCTGTAGAAACATTGATTATGAAGGGATTAATGATAGTAAAAAAGTTTCTCTTTCAAAAAGAAAAGATCTTTATGACAAACTTAAAAGTTCTGTTCTTGACTATAAAACGATTTTTGTTTCGCCTGAGGAAATAGATAAAATTAATATTCTGAATGCGACCAAAAAGGCGATGACTAAGGCAATCACTTCATTGTTCCCACTTCCAGAAATAGTTTTTATTGATGCTGTTCCTATTTCTATAAACAATTACTTATGCAAGTCAATTGTTAAAGGGGATGCAAAATGTTATTCAATAGCCTGTGCGTCAATTATTGCAAAAATTGAAAGAGATAATTTAATGATGCACTATGCAGAAATTTATCCTGAATACGGATTTGAGGAGCATAAAGGGTATGGAACAGCACATCATATTGAGATGATAAAAAAATATGGACCCTGTGATATCCATAGAATGACGTTTATCCGAAAATTTTTAAACTGAATAGAGGAAAGTGCTTTCTTTTACTATATATATATATATATAATGAAATCGCTTGATAATAGAAAATCTATTTGATACTATATATTAGGTTTTGTAGCGGACCTATACGAGAAAAAATCCAAGGCTCGCAAGTACGTTATTTATTTTTTGGAGGTATGTATGAATATTCTTGAATCTATTGAACAAGAGGGCTTGCGTAAAGATTTGCCCCCATTCAAAGTTGGTGACACAGTAAAAGTTTTGGTAAAGATTGTTGAAGGTACTAGAGAAAGATTGCAAGCTTTTGAAGGTACTGTCATAGCAAAGAAAAATGGTAGCATTAGAGAGACTTTTACAGTAAGAAGAATTGCACAGGGTATTGGCGTGGAAAGGACTTTCCCATTGCATAGCCCTAAAATTGCAAGTATTACGGTGACCCGTCCTGGAAAGGTTAGGAGAGCAAAATTATATTATCTACGTGAAAGAACAGGAAAAGCAGCAAGGGTCAAGGCTGAAAAGCGTTATTAGTTTTTTAATACTCACGGCGGATTGTAATATTCGCCGTGATTTGTATATTTTGGGTAAAAAAATGCATAAGATTTCGAATAAAAAGTTTGTATTAGTTGCTTTAATATTATTTATTGTTTCCATTTCATTAGTATTTTCAGGATGTTCGCCGAGTCAAAATAGTTTTGACGTTCAGCTATTAAAAGAAAATTCTGAAAGTGAAGGTATGTTCAATTATGAAAGTTTAACTGAGATGGATAATGATTGGGATTTTCAAACAGATGGTGCGAATTCCTCGACTTTTTCAACAGGGCCTAATGGCTTAACAATTAACACAACAAGTTCAGGATATGGGTTGGTTTCTCAAAAAGTATTACTCAAATCTTTTTCATATTTCAAGGTGGAATATGACTTTAACATAACTCAAATGTCGAGTTTTGATGAAAATAGTAGCTATCATCCTGGATTATTTGTTGGTTTTTTGGAAGATCCTTTATTCAATGTTACAGGAGATAAAAAAGCGCAAGAAACCTTTGTTCAACAGAATGGGAAGAGAGTTTTTTACATAAAAACCAGTGGATCTAGAGAATACAACATTTCGATTAATTTAGGAACAGAACAATATCCAGTTAAGGCGATCGCGACTATTAGCAATCTGACCCTTGTAAGAGTATCTGAAGCGGTTGCCGTTGAAGGTTCAAATAACGGTTTTGACATCTTTGAATTGAGACCTTCAATTTTTGGGCAAAGTCGGCAAAGCAACTCAACATTTGTCCTCTTAGGCGGAATTGGGACACTATTGCTGGCTTATATTTTTTATGTAATAAGATCAAGAGATATGGCCTATTCTAACATTCAATCTCCCAATAAATTCTATAATAAAATAAAAAAGTCTAGATTTGTTGCCCCAACGATAGTTATTTTATGTGCTTTTTTTGCAAGATTAGTTATTATTCTAGTTGAATCATTAATTGCAGGTAGTAGTAGAATAACCGAAACGTATTTTGGGTATTTTTTAGAAAATCTTTCTGCACAAGGAACTTGGATAGCGAAATACGGAACCCCATATTTTTATCAATATAATTCCAATATATTTTTCCCAATCCCCCTATATTTAAGCGCATTGAGTGGATTAATTGGTCAAGGATTATATAGCATAAATGGGGTAGACGCCTCAACAGTTGCTTTTTCTGTTGTTACTATTAACAAGATTTTTGCTATTATATTTGATCTTGTTTCTGTTTATTTCATATATAAGTTAGTTGATAAGTTTCAAGGTAAAACTGCTGCCACAATAATGGCCATTTTCTGGGGATTATTGCCAATATTATTCTCAATGTCTGCTGGGTGGGGAGCAATTGAAAGCCTTTCGACAATGTTGATAATTATTACTTTCTATTTTATTTTATCAAAAAAATATTTGCCTTCCGTAACTGCTTTCTTTTTAGCATGTATGACTTCACCTTTTGTTGTTTACTTGGCACCTATGGTGTTACTTTATACTGTATTTCTAATTGTTGAGTCGATAAAGAATAAAAAATGGAAGTCTCTGCTCACTCCAGGATTGACAATACTATTCTCTTTTATTTTGTTCTACTTAATTACTTTGCCGTTTAATATAGTACAAATAGGAGAGGGGGATACTTTTGTTGCTTTTGATAAATATATTGATATTTTAAAGGGCCCCGACCTATATTCTATTAATGCATTTAATTTTCAGGCAATGCTTAAGAACAATTTTGTTGAAGTCACAGTCCAATCAAAAGTGGTTGATATCATTTTCATTGTATTTATCTTGATTGTTTTTGCCTTCGTATATTTTAAAACTAGAAATAGATTGAATCTCACAATACTTTCCTCTGGACTAATTGCGACTATTTGGACTTTCTCTAATAATATGAGACCGGAGACTCTAATTCTTTCTTTGCCTCTTCTTTTTATGGTGGCAGTTATATTAAAAGAAGTAAGATTATATATTGTGTTTGCATTATATTCAGCTTTTGTTTTTACAAATAATTCTTATGTATATCTTATTGCCGGATATGATAGTAATGGAGTCGCGCAGATTTCCTATTCAAATAATGCTATTTTATATGTATTTGGCGCATTTTCATTAGTTCTCATAGTTATTTACATAATAGTTGCGTACGATGTAATCGTAAATAAGAAGGTAGTTCTTCAAAAACCTATAAACACTAAATATGGAGTCTATATTAGCCGTATTTCAAAAAATATACTTATTTCTTTCTCTAATTTTTATAAGATTTCGTTAGCCTGGTTAAAGGAATTAAGTTTTGCAATAAAGGATGACATATTGGAAAGCAAGGCTAAGAGAATTGAAAAGAAAAAGGATTCAATTAGGGATAAAGATTCTTATAACGAGAAAGAAGAAAATATAGCAGAGGAAGAAGAAAAGCAACCGGATGATGATAATTAATAGTTTTTATTTTCTTTCTACTAGAGCTATTTGCCTCAAAATAACAGTATGACTTTTTAATTGGAGAAGCTAATGAAGTTAGTAATAGTTGAGTCCCCATCTAAAACCAAAACGATTCAAAAATATCTTGGCCCGGATTATAAAGTTATGGCTTCAGTTGGGCATATATGTGACCTACCAAAAAATTCACTGGGCATAGATATAAACAATAATTTTGAACCTCAATACGTAATTACTGATTCACAAAAAAATAAAATTATTAACGAACTTAAATCTGCGGTAAAAAAGAGTGAGTTTGTTTATCTTGCTACTGATCCAGATAGAGAAGGAGAGGCGATTAGTTGGCATATAGCTAATGCTCTTGATTTGAAAAATCAGAAGAATAGAATTGAGTTTAACGAGATTACTTATAAAGCTGTCCATAATGCTATTTCCAGTCCAAGAGAAATCAATATGGATCTGGTTGATGCTCAGCAGGCAAGAAGAGTAATTGACAGACTTGTTGGTTATAAAATTAGCCCAGTTTTATCCAGCAAGATAAAAACCGGGTTATCGGGAGGAAGAGTACAATCTTCGGCTTTAAAAATGCTTGTGGATAGAGAAAGAGAAATCTCAATTTTCAAACCACAGGAATACTGGAATATTACCGCAGTTCATACATTGGATAATGGAAAAGAAATAAAATCGATATTGAGTGATAAGAACGGGAAAAAATTCAAAATTCAGAATAAAGAGCAAGCCGATGAAATCCTCTTAGAACTAAATAATTCAAAGTGGGTAGTTGATTCAGTGAAAAAATCAAAAACTGTTTCAAGGCCCCAGGCCCCTTTTACAACAAGTACAATGCAGCAAGATGCATCTCAAAAATTAGGAATTTCTGCACCTATGGTTATGCAAATTGCTCAAAGCTTATATGAGGGTGTCGAAATTCCTGGAGAAGGGCACACCGCTCTTGTTTCATATATAAGGACAGATTCGGTTAGAATTTCTTCTGATATGCAAAAATCTGCCAAGGACTTTATTGAAACAAATTATGGATTTGATTTTGTCCCATCAAAACCAAATTATTATTCTACAAAAGCAAAAAATGCACAGGATGCACACGAAGCGATTAGACCAATTTCCCTGGAAAGAACTCCAGAAAGTCTTAAAGGATTAATTCCACAAAACAAATATAAACTTTATAAATTGATATACGAGAGATTCCTTGCAAGTCAAATGTCTGAAGCTATTTATGACACTACGACTGTAAACATTAGCGCTATTACAGAAAAAGGTGATAATTTTATTTTCAAATTATTTGGAAAGACCCTCGAAAAAAAGGGCTATACCGTTGTGTATGATATATTTAAAACCGAGGATGAGGAAGATATCGCTACCTCAGATCTACCATTATTAGAAGAAAGAAAAATATTGAGATTGAACAAGCTTTTATCCGAACAAAAGTTTACTAAACCGCTCCCACGATACTCTGAAGCTTCTTTGATTAAATCTATGGAGGAAAATGGCATTGGACGGCCTTCTACTTATGCAAGCGTAATGTCAGTTTTGATTAAAAGGGCTTATGTTTCAAAAGAAAAAAAAGCACTCGTCCCAACAATCCTTGGCACAAGGGTGACCGAATATTTGGAACAGTTTTTCCCATCAATAGTCGATCTAAAGTTTACTGCGACAATGGAAGAGTCCCTTGATACAGTAGAGAATGGAGCAAATTGGAAGGGGATATTAAAAGACTTCTATCCAGCATTTGCAAAAGACATTGAACATGCTCAAAAATCTTCCTCTAAAATTCAAATGCCAGTGGAAGAAAGCGATGTTCAGTGTGAGAAGTGTGGAGCAATGATGGTCGTTAAAGAGGGGAAATATGGGAAATTTTTAGCCTGTCCCAACTACCCTAAATGTAAAAATATAAAAAATATAGTTGAAGCTGTGGGAAAGTGTCCTTCGTGTGGTGGAGAAATAATCGTCAGACACACTAAGGCTGGGAAAATCTTTTATGGGTGCAACAATTATCCAGAATGTAAATTTATGTCTTGGGATCTGCCCGCTCCTTTTCTATGCCCCGATTGTGAATCTATTATGAAGGTTGTAAAATCAGGTGGCATTACACAATATGTCTGTACAAACCGAAAATGCAATAAAACCGTTGATGCCAATTTTGGGGAAGATGAAGATTAAAATAGTTGGTGGGGGTCTTGCAGGTTGTGAAGCCGCTTTTTATTTATTAAAAAAAGGGTTTCATGTTGATTTATATGAAATGCGACCTCAGGTATATTCTCCTGCCCATAAAACCTCTAGATTATGTGAGTTAGTTTGTAGTAACAGCCTAAAAAGTATTTCTTTACACACGGGTCAAGGTTTGTTGAAAGAGGAAATGAGGCTTCTTGATTCATTGGTTTTGACGGCAGCGGAAAAATCAAAAGTACCAGCGGGAGAGTCTTTGTGTGTTGACAGAGAACTATTCCAAGAAAATATAGAAAAAATCTTATTTTCATTCCCTAAGTTTAATTTAATTCATCAAGAAATAACTGATGTTTCAGAAAATTCTATTATTGCCACCGGCCCTTTAACAAGTTCAGAATTATCAAAAGCTATTATTAGTATTACTGGTAAGGACTATTTTCATTTTTATGATGCTATTTCTCCGATAATTACTGGAGAGAGTATCAACATGGAAAAAGCTTTTTGGGGAACTCGATATGAAAAAGGGAGTCCGGATTTTATTAATTGTCCTCTAAGTAAAGAGGAATACATTAGGTTTTATAATGAATTAGTTAATGCTGAAACTGTAATCCTAAAGGAATTTGAAAAAAGAGAACTCTTTAATAGTTGCATGCCCATTGAAGAGATTGCTCGAACTGGCATTGATTCGATGCGATTCGGACCATTGCGGCCTGTAGGGCTAAAAAACGATGTTTTTGGTAAATCTTATGCCATTGTACAACTGAGAAGGGAAAAGATTGAAGGAGAAGCTTATAATATTGTCGGATTTCAAACAAACCTAAAATATCCGGAGCAGAATAGAGTATTCCAGACAATCCCTGCTTTAGAAAAATGTGAATTTATTAGATATGGTGCTATGCATAAAAACTGTTATTTGGATAGCCCACAAATTTTAAGCTCTTATGGCAATCTATTAAAAATACCTTCTATTTTTTTTGCAGGGCAAATAATTGGAGTTGAAGGATATATGGAAAGTGCTGCTTCAGGAATTGTAGTTGGGATAAATATTGCACGATTCATGAGAAATCAAGATTTAATTGAATTCCCCAAAAACACAATTATTGGTTCTTTGATGAGATATATTTCACAAGAGAATAATAATTTTCAACCAATGAATGCAAATTTTGGATTATTTCCTTCCGATGGTATAAAATATAAAGATAAAAACCTAAAAAAAGATACGATAGTAATGAACGCACTGAAAAGTGTTAGAGAATACGTTAAATTATTAGAGGTGTAACATGAACGATTTTAAAGGGACTACAATATGTGCAGTTAAAAAAGATGGAGTTACCGCAATTGCGGGAGATGGTCAAGTAACTTTGGGGGAAAGCGTAATTTTTAAGGGTAATGCCGTAAAGGTTAAAAGGATTTTTTCTGATAAAGTTATCATTGGATTTGCTGGAACCGTTAGCGATGCTTTTGCTTTAAGCGAAAAGTTTGAGGAAATGCTACAAAAGTACAGTGGCCATCTACTTCGAGCGGCTGTAGAATTGGCAGATTTATGGAGAAAAGATAACGCTAGAAAATTGGATGCTATGATGATAGTTGCAGACAAAGAAAATTTGTTAATAATAAGTGGGACAGGGGAAGTGATTGAACCAGAAACTGGAGTTTGTGCAATAGGAAGCGGAGGTAATTATGCTCTTGCGGCTGCTCGAGCCCTTTTAGAGCATACTAATATGAATGCAGTAGAAATAGCAAAGAACGCAATGAAAATTGCTGGAGAAATTTGTATTTTTACAAACCACAATCTTACTGTTGAAATTATTGATTAAAGAAGTAATAGATATTATTTGCTGTATAGGCATAGCAACTTTATAGTATAATGATATCAAATAAAAAGGAGGATAAGATGGATTTAACCCCTACTCAAATAGTAAAGGAATTAGATAGATATATTATTGGGCAAGATAATGCAAAAAAGGTTGTTGCTATTGCTTTAAGGAACCGTTATAGAAGATCAATGCTTCCTGAGGCGGTTAGGGATGAGATTACCCCCAAAAACATTATAATGAAAGGTCCCACAGGAGTAGGAAAAACCGAAATAGCTAGGAGACTATCTAAGTTGGTAAAGGCCCCATTTGTTAAGGTTGAAGCAACAAAATTCACTGAAGTTGGTTATGTTGGACGTGATGTTGAATCAATGGTTAGAGATTTGGTTGAAGTGTCGGTTAGAATGGTTAGAGAGGAAAAAATCTCAGAGGTAGAGCCGAAGGCTAGGGCTGCAGCAGAAAAGAAAATTGTTGAAGCGATCTTGCCAGTTAGAAAGAAAACTCTCAGGGAAAATTCTTCTTCAGATGAAAATCTAATGTCTGACCAAGAGATTATGGAGCAATTAGGAGCCGAGTTGAGAGATGGAAAATTGGACAATATCAATCTTGAAATGGAAATGCCAATTCCAAACAAAGCTCTTCAGCTAGGGCCTTTAGGAGGAAATGAAACAAATATCGGAGACTTTATGAGTAATCTCCTGCCTAAACAGAAAAAAAAGAAAAAGATTTCCGTAGCAGATGCATATAAATTTTTTATAAATGAAGAATCCAACAAGATGATTGATGATGAGTCGATAAACGCTGAGGGGCTCAAAAGAGCTGAACAAGATGGGATTATTTTTATTGATGAAATTGACAAAATCGCTTCCAGAGGACAAACTCATGGCCCTGATGTATCAAGAGAAGGAGTTCAAAGAGATATTCTTCCCATTGTAGAGGGTTGTACAATAAACACAAAATATGGCAATATGGTTACTGATTTCATCCTCTTTATTGCAGCTGGGGCTTTTCATATATCAAAAGTAAGCGATTTAATCCCCGAATTACAGGGAAGATTTCCCGTACAAGTAGAATTAAAGAGTTTAACTGAAGAAGAATTTTTCCGTATTCTTAAGGAACCAGATAATGCAGTAATAATGCAGTATGCGGCATTGTTGCGTGTTGATAATATCGACTTAAAATTTACTGAAGAGGCCCTGAAAGAGATAGCTAAAGTAGCTTTTATAGAAAATGAAAATAATGAGAACATTGGGGCTAGAAGGCTTCACACAGTAATTGAAAATCTTCTTGAGGATATAAGTTTTATTTCTGGGAAAGAATCGTTAGAAGAGATTATAGTTGATAAAAAATATGTTGATGAACATATGTCCCAATCGTTAAGCTTAAGGAATTTAAAGAGATACGTTCTATGAGGAAGAAATGATTAATATACCAAAAGGAACAAAAGATATTTTGCCGCAAGAATCATATAAGTGGCATTATGTTGAGAATATTATACGTGAATTATCTCATGTTTACGGATTATCAGAGATAAGAACTCCTACTTTTGAACATACAGAACTTTTTTTACGTGGAGTAGGGGATACTACTGATATAGTAAATAAGGAGATGTATACTTTTACGGATAAAGGGGATAGGAGCATTACTTTAAAACCGGAGGGAACAGCCGGTGTTGCCCGAGCTTATGTGGAAAATGGATTGGGGTCTTTTCCTCAACCTATAAAAATGTATTATATAACTTCTGTATTTAGATATGAGAAACCACAGACAGGAAGGTTGAGAGAACATCACCAATTTGGCGTAGAAATTTTCGGGAGCGATAACCCATTGGCGGATGTAGAGGTAATTTCTATTGCATCTTTCTTTTTCAAAAAACTTGGAATTGAAGGTTTGACTTTGAAAATTAATAATATTGGATGCAAAAAATGCAGACAAAACTATAATAATGCATTAAAAGAATATTTGATGGGAAATATTGAAGATTTGTGCCCTATATGTAAATCTCGAATAAACAAAAATCCATTAAGGATACTAGATTGTAAAGAGTTATCGTGCAAAAAGGTTATTGAGAATGCTCCAATATGCACAGATTTTTTGTGCCCAGAATGTAAAGAGCACAAGGAGAAAGTCGAAAGAGGACTTAATTCACTCTCTATTGAGTATGTAAATGATCCCTACCTTGTAAGAGGATTAGATTATTATACTGGAACGGTATTTGAATTTGTTTCTGAAAAAATCGGAGCACAAGGAACTGTTTGTGGCGGGGGGCGATATAATGATCTGGTCGAAGAGGTTGGAGGGAAAGCCACGCCTGCAGTTGGTTTTGGATTAGGGATAGAAAGATTGCTATTGTTGATGGAAACAATGGGAGTTTTATTGAAAGAAAAAGAAATATCAGAAGTATTTATTTTACCACAAAATGATTTATTTCAAAATGAATGCTTAAAAATGGTAAGTTACTTAAGAGAAAATAAAATTTCAGCGGAAAATGATATTTCTGGAAGAAGTTTCAAAGCTCAATTAAAATATGCAAATAAGATTGGTTTTAAATATTTAATTGTAATTGGAGAAACCGAATTAGATTCCGGGATTTTTTCTTTGAAAAATATGACAAATGGAGAAATCATCGAGTTAAACAAAAAAGGATTAGTTGATTTTTTTAGGAGATAATTATGGCAGAGTTTCTTACAGGAATGAAAAGAACAAAAATGTGTGGGCTTTTTTCTAGAGAAGATGAAGGCCTTGAAGTAGTATCTATGGGTTTTGTTTCAAAATATCGCAACCTTGGAAGTATAATCTTTGTGGACTTAAGGGATAGAACAGGAATTGTTCAACTAGCATTTAGCAACGATATTGATAAAGGCTCATTTGAGAAGGCTCAGACCGTAAGAAATGAGTATGTTTTAGCCATAAAAGGTAAAGTATCAAAAAGAGCAGAAAATAATGTTAACTTAAGGATGACAACGGGAGAAATAGAGATATTAGTTTCAGAACTTCGTATTATATCGGAAGCTGAAACTCCTCCGTTCAATATAACTGAAGAGAGCAACGTAAATGAAGCAATGAGACTCAAGTATAGATATCTTGATTTGCGCAGGGCTTCCCTTCAAAGGTTGATTATTCTGCGTGATAAGATTACACTTGCAACGCATAATTACATGTCTTCCAAAGGTTTTCTTAACATAGAAACTCCATTTTTGGGAAAATCAACGCCGGAAGGGGCGAGAGATTACTTAGTCCCAAGTAGGGTTAACTTAGATACATTTTATGCTTTACCCCAATCTCCGCAAATATACAAACAGCTTTTAATGATTTCTGGTTTTGATAGATATTATCAAATTGCGAGATGTTTTAGAGATGAGGATTTAAGGGCAAATAGACAACCTGAATTTACACAAATAGATATCGAAATGAGTTATGTAGATGACATTAGCGATGTAATGGATATCGCTGAAGGGTTGATAAGAAATATTTTTAAGGAATCAATTGGACTAGATCTTCCTCCTAGATTCAGAAGAATTGAATATAAAGAAGCAATGGAAAGATTTGGAAGTGATAAGCCTGATACAAGGTTTTCTCTTGAATTAATAAATATTTCTGAAATTCTTGTTAATACAGGTTTTGGGGCTTTTGAAGATTCTCAAAAAGAAGGCTATAGTATTCGTGCCATAAATATAAACGGGGCAGCAGATTATACAAGAAAAGAAATTGATAAACTTTCTATTGTAGCTAGGGAGTATGGGGCAAAAGGAGTTTTTTCCGTTGCATTCAAAAAAGATGGGGTTTCCTCTTCATTGTTAAAATATATTGACGAAGAAAAGTTAGTTAGGATTAAAAATAAATTGAAAGTTAATGAAGGAGACCTTATCATTATTATTGCGGATAAGAATAAAATTGTATTCGATTCGTTAGGAGCTATCCGTCTTTATCTTGGAAAGACTTTAGGGCTCATAGATGAAAAAAATTATGATATATTATGGGTAACTCATTTTCCTTTATATGAATATGATGAAAAAGAAAATAGACTTGCAGCTATGCACCATCCTTTTACTTCACCCTTGAATGAAGATTTAATTTATCTTGAATCGGATCCTCTTAGAGTAAGGGCAAAAGCTTATGATTTAGTTATCAATGGACAGGAAGCAGGAGGTGGATCAATAAGGATTCATTCCAAAGAAATTCAAAAGAAAATGTTCGAGATAATTGGTCTTTCAAAAGAGGATATTTTGCATAAGTTTGGGTTTTTTGTGGATGCTTTTAGATATGGTGTTCCTCCACATGGTGGACTAGCCTTTGGTTTGGATAGGCTAGTAATGTTACTTGGAAAAACTGAAAATATTAAAGACGTTATAGCTTTCCCCAAAAACCAGTCTGCACAATGTCTTATGTCTGATGCACCAAGTACGGTAGATATTAAACAACTAAAAGAAATTTTCCCAAATGGAAAAGTATTTAATGAATGATTGAAAATGGTATTATTTACAAGGTAACCCGGGGAGGTTACGCAATAGTTCGTTTATCTAGAAAAACTGCATGTGAAAATTGCAGAATGTGTTTGATGCCCCGTAAGGAAATGTTTGTTCAATTAAAAATTAAGAATACTGAAAAGTTTAAAGAGGGAGAATTTGTTTCAATTGTTATGCCAGATAATGCAGTCTTGAAATCCGCTTTTCTGGTATACCTGTTGCCCATTATTGTGATGACAATTGTGCTATTCTTTACGTATAAATTTGATATTTGGATATCACTTTTATCCACGGTGTCCTCAGTTTTAGCTGTTTTTATTGGAGTTGCATTACTAGACAAATACATTCTTAAAAAAAGGAACAGCTTTTCTCCTTCGATGAGCAAATCATCGGATATATCAAAAGATGAGCAAGAGATATTAAAATCATTGATTTTAGGAACAGAAGAAATCTATGAGGATGAATTAGGAAAATTTAGTATAACAGAAAAAAAAGAGGATTCGAGGGAAAAGAAAGAATAAATTTTCAGTAATAAGGAGAATATATAATATGGCTAGAATAGCAACAGGAATATCCGATTTGAACAATGAAATTTCCAGCAACGAGTTTGTAATTGTGGGAATAACCGCATCTTGGTGCAGCCAATGCAAAATGATTAAACCAATGATGAATGGTATTGAAGAGGAATATAAAGAAAAAGTTAAATTCATAGAAATTGATCAAGATAAAAATCCTGAGATTTCCTCGAAGTATAACGTTATTTCACTTCCGACATTTCTTTTCTTTGTTAATGGGGAAAAAAAAGAAGTATTTCAGATGCGACCGAAGAGTTATATTCAAAATTTAATTAAAAGTTATATTAATGGAGGGAAAAATGATTGATTTAACAACAATTAAGAACTATGACCCAGATATTTACGCCTCAATCGTTCGTGAATTAAGAAGACAACAAAACAATATTGAATTAATCGCAAGTGAAAACTTTGTTTCTATCCCTGTTTTGACTGCAGCAGGGACTCACTTGACAAATAAATACGCTGAAGGATATCCTGGAAAGCGTTATTATGGTGGTTGTGAATTTGTTGATGAAGTAGAAACGATCGCAATAGAAAGAGCAAAAAGTTTATTCAATGCAAAATACGTTAATGTTCAACCTCACTCTGGAAGTAGCGCAAATTTCCAAGTTTACTTTGCTTTGTTAAAACCTGGCGATACCGTATTAGGAATGAATTTAAGCCATGGCGGACATCTTACTCACGGAAGCCCTGTTAATGTAAGCGGGCAATATTTTAAGTTTGAATCTTACGGTGTTGATCAAGAGGGATACATAGATTATTCACAAATAAGAGAAAAAGCAAGACAATATAAGCCCAAAATGATCATTGCAGGGGCAAGTGCTTATCCAAGAAAGATAGATTTTTCAAAATTTAGAGAGATTGCTGATGAATTTGGGTGTCTACTTATGGTAGACATGGCTCACATCGCCGGGCTTGTTGCTGCGGGCTTACACATGAACCCAATTGATTATGCGGATGTTGTTACTACTACTACTCATAAAACATTAAGAGGCCCAAGAAGCGGAATGATATTATCCAATAACGAAGATATTGGAAAACTTATTAATAAAGCTGTTTTCCCTGGCACACAGGGAGGCCCTTTGATGCATATAATTGCGGCAAAAGCTATTGCATTAAAAGAAGCTCTTTCGGATGACTTTAGAATTTACCAGAATAGAATAATCAACAATGCAAAAATGCTTGCAACAACACTTACGAAAGAAGGAATTAAACTTTTTTCTGGTGGCACGGATAATCATTTAATGTTGATTGATCTTAGGGGAACTGGGATAGGAGGAAAAGACCTAGAAATTATGTTAGATAAGGTAAATATAACCACAAATAAAAATACCATTCCAAACGATGATGCAGCTAGTCCGTTTAACCCAAATGGATTGAGAGTTGGGACTCCAAGTGTAACTACTAGGGGTATGAATGAAGAAGAAATGATTATTATCGGAGAATGCTTAGCTGATGTTATAAAAGAAAAAGAACAATCTTTAACTATAGTGAAAAGTCGAGTTAGTGAACTTGTTAATAGGTTCCCTCTATATGCTAATGACTTTGTTTTTTAATTAAGGATTAAGGTTTTATTTATGAAAGTATATCTTGATAATTCAGCGACAACACCCTTAAATCCCTATGTCCTTGAGGCTATGCTTCCGTTCTATACGGAAAAATTTGGGAATGCCGCATCAATTCATTCTTTTGGTAGAGAAGCAAACCGAGCTGTTTCGGATGCGAGAGAGATTATAGCAGAGTGTATTAATTCACGCCCGAGTGAAATATATTTTACTTCAGGTGGGACCGAAAGCGATAACTGGGCTTTAAAAGGCGCCGTTAGTGTATCAAAAAATAAGAATAAGCATATAATTACAACGCTAATAGAGCACCCCGCCATTTTAAATACTTGTGCAGAGCTTGAAAAGCAAAATGTTAAGGTAACCTATTTGAAACCAAGCAAAGAAGGTATAATTAATATTAAAAATCTATCTGAATCTATTACCGAAGATACTATATTGTCTACCATAATGTTTGCAAACAACGAAATAGGTACGATACAACCAATTAAAGAAGCTGCGGCTATTTGTAGGGATTTTGGGGTTTTATTCCACACCGATGCAGTGCAAGCTATGGACAGTCAAAAAATCGACGTTAAAGATCTTGGTGTGGATATGTTATCTATGTCTGCGCATAAATTTCATGGGCCCAAAGGTATTGGCGTTCTTTTCTTGAAAACAGGATCGAGATTAGGAAAGCTGATTAATGGTGGAGAACAGGAGAGAGGGCTTAGGGCGGGGACAACGCCGACACCTTTGATTGTTGGCATGGCAAAAGCGCTGGAAATTTCAAATAGAGATAGAGAAATTAATAATGAGAGAATCCTTCGGCTAAGAAATCGTTTTATTGATATGGTTCTATCAGAAATACCTTATGCTTATTTAAATGGATGCAGAGATAGTAGACTCCCTAATAATGCTAATTTTAGCTTTGCATTTATTGAGGGTGAAAGTATACTTATGAGGTTAGATTTAGCTGGCATAGCTGTAAGTAGTGGCTCGGCATGTGCATCTGGGTCTTTGGAGGCATCACATGTGATACTTTCCTTAGGCGTAAAAGAAGAACTGGCGCATAGTACAATCAGGTTTAGTCTTGGAGTTGATACTACCGAGCAACAGATGGATTATGTTTTTAATGTATTAAAAAAGACAGTGGATGATTTAAGAAAAATGTCACCATTATATGATTATGAAAAAGGAATAGGTAGTTATGTATAATGATAAAGTAATAGAAATTTTCAAAAACCCAAAGAATATTGGAGAACTTAAAGATGCAAACGCAATAGGGACAATAGGGAACGCTTCTTGCGGGGATATTATGCAGGTTTATTTAAAAATAGAAAATAATATCATTGTGGATGCTAAATTTAAGACTTTTGGATGTGCTGCGGCAATAGCCGCCAGTTCAGTGGCGACCGAAATGATTATTGGCAAAACAATAGAAGAAGCTTTGAGTTTAAAGAATGCTGATGTGGTCGCAGAATTAGGGGGGCTTCCCGCTCAAAAGATCCATTGTTCGGTTTTAGCAGAAGAAGCTATTCAAGCTGCAATAAAAGATTATAAAGAAAAGAATAACGGGTGACTTATTGATGGATAACAGGCAAAGACTGATAAGAAATTTTTGTATTATCGCCCATATTGACCATGGAAAGAGCACTTTAGCGGATAGACTTCTTCAGGAAACTGAAACAGTTGCTGACCGGAATATGAAAGAACAAATGCTCGATGATATGGACATCGAGAGAGAAAGAGGAATCACGGTTAAGCTCACTCCTGCGAGAATGAAATATACTCTTGATGGAACGGAATATACCTTAAATTTGATCGATACTCCTGGACATGTAGATTTTACTTATGAAGTGAGTCGTTCCCTTGCTGCCTGTGAAGGGGCATTACTTGTTGTGGATGCAACGCAAGGAATAGAGGCCCAAACATTAACAAATGTCTATTTGGCTTTGGATAATGATTTGGAAATTTTACCAGTAATCAACAAAATAGATCTTCAATCGGCTGATATAGAAGGAACCAAGAAAGAGATTGAGGATATAATCGGATTAGACACATCCAGAGCAGTTTTAGTCAGTGCGAAAGAAGGGATAAATATTGATAGACTATTAGAAAGTATTGTAAAGGAACTTCCAGCTCCTTCGGGTGATTCGGAGGGACCCTTAAGGGCGCTGATTTTTGATAGTATTTACGATAACTTTAAGGGAGTTATTTGTAATGTGAGAATATTTGATGGAAAAATTTCCGCTGGTACTAGAATTAAAATGATGTCAAACGGAAAAGAATTTGAGTGTACTGAGGTAGGTATATTTAACCCAACTATGCTCGAGATTAACGAATTGAAAGCAGGAGATGTGGGATATATCGCTGCAAGTATCAAGAATGTTGAAGATACTTCAGTAGGGGATACAATCACTTATTCTCTTAATGGAGCAACTGAGCCCTTAAAGGGTTATAAAAAAGTTACTCCAATGGTTTTTGCTGGTATTTATCCCGCGGATGGGAGCAGATATAATGAATTAAGAGAAGCCATAAATAAATTGAAACTAAATGATGCTTCTTTATCATATGAACCTGAGAGCTCTAAAGCGCTTGGCTTTGGATTTAGGGTTGGATTTTTAGGACTTTTACATATGGAAATAGTTGAAGAAAGATTAGAAAGAGAATTTGACCTAGATTTAGTTACAACGGCTCCAAGTGTTATTTATAAAGTTCTAAAAATTAATGGGGATGAGGTCACCGTTGATAACCCAACAAAACTTCCCGATCAATCCACAATCGATAAAATTCTTGAACCTATAGTACATGCTTCGATATTTTCTCCTCCTGACTATGTTGGACCCATTATGGAATTGTGCCAAGAAAAGAGAGGACTTTTCATTAATATGACATATTTAGATCCAACGAGAGTTCACATCGAATATAAAATTCCTCTTTCAGAGATTATTTATGACTTCTTTGATACATTAAAATCCAGAACACGAGGGTATGCCAGTCTTGATTACACACTGGATGGCTATTGTCCAGATAATTTAGTTAAGGTAGATTTTTTATTAAATGGCGACGCTTGCGATGCTCTATCCTTAATTGTTCATCGCGATAAAGCATATGCTCGAGCAAGAAATATTACAGAGAGACTTCGCGAGGCAATTCCAAGGCAGATGTTTGAAATCCCAATTCAGGCTACAATAGGCTCGAAAATCATAGCTAGAGAGACTGTTAAAGCTGTAAGAAAGGATGTTCTTGCAAAATGCTATGGTGGAGACATTACCCGGAAAAAGAAACTTTTAGAAAAGCAAAAAGAAGGGAAAAAGAGAATGAGGCAATTTGGCTCAGTATCAATTCCATCTGATGCATTTATGTCAATATTAAAAATTAACGATGATTGATAGAGGACTCTATATACACATCCCCTTTTGTAGTGGGAAGTGTTATTATTGTGACTTTTTTTCGGTAGCAATAGATACAGAAAAATTAGATTTTTTTACAACAAAGATTATTAGCGAAATTGAATATTTTTCTTCTCAATATCCTGATACAAGAATCTCTTCAATATATATTGGTGGTGGAACTCCATCAATTGTCCCTTTTGCTTATATAGAGAGAATTGTCAAAAGAGTTAGAGATCTTTTTATAGTAAAAAGTGATGAATTTACTATTGAAGTCAACCCTGGCGAAATCGAATGGATTAGTGAATACTCCCAATTGGGCGTTAACAGGATTAGTTTGGGTGTGCAATCCCTAGATAACAATGTACTTAATAATTGTGGAAGGAGACATTCCAGAGATTCTGTGATTCGTGCGTTTGAAGAACTAAATAAATATTATAAAAATTTATCATGTGATTTAATCCTTGGTTTACCTGGCCAAAATGCAACTACACTTCTCACTGATATCAATGAAGTTTCTAACTATGTTAAGCATATATCTTTATACTTTCTTAAAATAGGAGAGGGAACCAAGTTTGATGAGTTAATAAATAATAGAGTATTTGTTCTTCCAGATGATGATTATTTAGTAGATACTTATTATTTAGCAAAAAATAGGATGTTTGAACTAGGGTTTAAAAGATACGAAGTAAGTAATTTTGCAAGAGATGGCTTTGAATCAAAGCATAATTTATCTTATTGGCGAAGAAAGGAATATATAGGTGTTGGACCAAGTGCTTGTAGTTTACTTGGAAACAACAGAATTCAAATATCCCATAATAATTATTTTAAAAATAGATTGACAGAATACGCTATAGAAGAGGTTTTAACTGTAGAGGACATGGCAAAGGAGACTGTAATCCTATCTTTAAGAACTGATTCTGGTTTGGATTTGAAATTGTTTGAGAATACTTATAAAAAGAGTATTTATCAAATGTTCCCAGAAGCAATGGAAAAAAACTATAAATATTTTGATTTTTCAAATAATAATATACTTAAATTGAAGGAAGAGTATTTTTTAACTCAAAATATAGTATTTCAAGATTTTATTTAAATTTTCTTTTTAATTCTTGACAAATAATTTTACCATCAATATAATATATCTAGCAGTCAAAATATAGGAGTGCTAACACAACATATTGAGGTTTGCTAAATGGAGCATAAATTATCCGATAGAAAGAAGAAAGTATTAAGGGCAGTGGTTGATGAATATATTTCCTCTCCAATCCCAGTATCATCTTCGGAAATCCAAGAGAAATATTTTAATGATATTAGCTCAGCTACTATTAGAGTTGAATTATCTGCTTTAGAGGAGATGGGTTATTTAGTTCAGCCGCATACTTCTGCTGGACGCGTTCCTTCCTCGATTGCTTATAAGTTTTATGTTGAAAATTTTATTGGAAAAAAACCTTTAAAGAAGAAAGAGATTAAAACAATTGATAATTTTTTTGACAAAAAATTTACAGAAATAGAAGATATTGTAAAAACTTCAGCTAAAGTAATAAGTGAAATAACAAACTATACTTCAGTTATAGTGATCAATAATATCAACAATGTTTTGGTAAAAGAAATAAAAATTGTCGGATTAGAACCTAATTCCGCTTTAGTAATTATTATCACAGATAGTGGCATTATTAAAGATAATGTTATTTCGCTTAAGAAATTTACGAATCCATCATTTATTAGAGATGCAAACGTGCTTATTAATAAAATTTTTGCTGGATACACTGTTGGTGAATTGAAAACTAGATCACAAATGATTGAAATAGAATTGTCTGATTTTAGAGAATTACTAGATTGTGTTATCGAAATACTTAAGAATTATTCTAATAAATCTGCTAAGAATGTATATGTTGAGGGTGGTAATAAAATGTTAAATTACCCGGGAGCGACTTTGGAACAAGCAAAATCAGCATTAAATGTTTTAGAAGATAAATTATTATTAGGTAATTTATTGGATGATAAAACCGATAATATTGAATTTTCATTTAGGATTGGAAAGGATGAAACTTGCGGGATTGATCGGTGTGCAATCATGACAGCTAAATATACGATTAACGGTAAAGAAGTTGGCCAAGCGGGCGTTATTGGACCAGAAAGAATGGATTATGGAAAAGTTATGGGAGTTCTTTCATATTTAAGTAAGTCAATTAATAGTATCGCCGCTTGTAAATTAATTGATAAAGGTGAAGAAGCTAGTGTAATTGGAGAAGAAGATGACGAAGAAAAATAATGATGATAGTTTAAATGAACCCACAAGTAATTCTGACCAAATAAACATTACAGAAGAATCTGATATTCCAATATCAGATAATGTTGAAATGGAGAATCAAGATAAAAATAATGAACTTATTTCTCAGCTAAATTCTAAAGTAGATGAATATAAATTCACAGCGCAGAGAATTCAGGCGGAGTTTGAAAATTATAGAAAGAGAAATGAGGAAATTAAAAATTCAATCAGAAACGAAACTACTAATGATATTATTCAAGAGTTTCTATCGGTTCTAGATTCAATAAATTCTGCGTTAAAAATTGTTCAAGAAGGATCTGCTAAAGAAGGTATTAATCTCATTGCAAAACAATTATATTCTCTACTTACCAAGTATGAAGTTGAGGAGATTAATCCTGAAAATGAAGAGTTTAATCCCTTGTTTCATAATGCTTTAATGCAGGAAGAAAATTCTTCAAAAGCCGGGACTGTTGTTCAGGTATTTCAAAGAGGATACAAACGCAAGGGAAAGGTAATTAGATGTGCAACAGTTAAAGTTGCCGTATAGAAATAAAAAATAACCCTTTTAGGGAAACAAGGAGAAATGTTATGTCGAAAATAATAGGAATTGATTTGGGAACAACGAATTCTGTTGTTGCTGTAATGGAAGGTGGTGAAGCCACAGTGATCGTAAATGCTGAAGGAAATAGAACCACACCTTCAGTTGTAGGTTTTACAAAAGATGGAGAAAGATTGGTGGGGCAGGTTGCAAAGAGACAAGCAATTGTAAATCCAGATAGAACTATTAGCTCCATTAAAAGAGAAATGGGTACAAATTATACAGTAGTAATTGATGAAAAAAAATATACTCCTCCAGAGATTTCCGCAATGATATTAACAAAGTTGAAAAATGATGCGGAAGCTTATCTTGGACAAAAGATTACTAAAGCAGTTATAACTGTCCCTGCATACTTCTCAGATAGTCAAAGACAAGCAACTAAAGATGCCGGTAAAATTGCAGGTTTAGAGGTCCTTCGTATTATTAACGAACCAACTGCTGCTGCTTTTGCATATGGTTTGGATAAAAAACCCCAGAAGATATTAGTTTATGACTTAGGGGGTGGTACATTTGACGTATCTATCCTCGATATTGGTGATGGGGTTGTGGAAGTTTTAGCAACCAATGGGAATACTCGCTTAGGTGGAGATGATTTTGATAAAAAAGTTATGGATTGGGTAGTCGAAGAGTTTAAAAAAACATCTGGAATAGATTTATCCAAAGACAAAATGGCAATGCAAAGAGTTAAAGAAGCATCTGAAAAAGCAAAAATAGAATTATCTGGAATAAACAAAGTAAATATTAATTTACCTTTTATTACAAGCAATGAAAATGGCCCGCAACATATTGATATGGATCTTACACGGGCAAAATTTGATGATATGACCTCTGGTTTAGTAAAAGCTACCATTGGACCCGTACTACAGGCTTTGAAAGATTCAAAATTGTCTACTAAAGAAATTGAAAAAGTTCTGTTAGTAGGTGGATCTACAAGAATACCGGCTGTAATTGAAGCTGTGAAAAATGTAATGGGACAAGAACCTTATAAGGGAATCAATCCAGATGAGTGTGTTGCTTTAGGTGCAGCAATTCAAGGTGGGGTTTTAGCCGGAGAAGTGAAAGATATTCTTCTTTTGGACGTTACACCTTTATCTTTGGGTATTGAAACATTGGGTGGTGTTTTCACAAAATTAATTGAAAGAAATACTACCATCCCAACAAAAAAATCGCAGGTTTTCTCGACTGCGGCTGATAATCAGACATCAGTCGATATTCACGTACTGCAGGGAGAAAGAGCAATGGCGAGTGATAATAAGACTCTTGGAAGGTTTGAGTTAACAGGTATACCCCCAGCGATGCGAGGGATCCCTCAAATTGAAGTAACATTTGAAATAGACCAAAACGGAATCGTATCAGTTGCTGCATTGGACAAAGGAACTAATAAGTCTGCAAATATTACTATCACTGCTTCCTCGAATTTATCGAAAGAGGATATAGATAGTGCCGTGAAAGAAGCCGAAAAGTATGCTGAAGAAGATAAAAAACGTCGTGATTTAATTGACATGAAAAATACAACGGAGCAACTCATTTTAGCAATTGACAAAACGGTAATGGAAAGCCAGGATAAATTAGACAGTCAAGATATAGAAACGCTTAAGAAAGCAGCAAGTGAAGCAAAAGAGAAGTTAAATACAGCTGAAGATGTTGAGACCGTAAAAGCCATTACAGAAGAGTTATCCAAAACTACTAATCCTATTTTTACAAAACTATATCAAAAGGAACAGGAGTCGAATCAATCGGCTTCAGAAAACAATGAAGAAGGCCCAACTATAAATGTTGACCCGGATGATATTAAATAGAGACTTTTTATGGAAAAGGATTATTATAAAATACTTGGTATAAACAGGGAAGCGAACGCGGACGAAATTAAGTCCGCGTATCGTAGTTTAGCAAAAAAATGGCACCCTGATGTATATGCAACGGACTCTGAAGAAAAGAAAAGAGAAGCTAAGGAAAAATTTACCGAAATTCAACATGCATATAGCGTTCTTTCTAACCCTGAAAAGAAGGCACTATATGATCAGTACGGAAGCGAAGAAGGGCCTCAAATGTCTTCTGGGGGCTCCGGATTTGGTGCAAGTGGATTCGGGGGTTTTGGAGATATATTCAGCGATTTATTTAACGTTTTTAGTGGCGGGGATTCTAGCTCTCGTTCCTCCGCTTCTAGACAGAGATCAGGCGAAGATATTGAGATTCAGTTAACGCTTACTTTTGAAGAGGCTTGTTTTGGCGTAGAAAAAGAAATCACATATAAGAGGACAGAAAACTGTAACTCTTGTAATGGAACAGGAGCAAAAAATGGGAAATCTTATACCACGTGTTCTAATTGCAAAGGAACAGGGAGCGTTATTGTTGAACAAAGAACTATGTTCGGCGTTATGCGTAGCCAACAAGTTTGCCCAGCCTGCGGAGGGAAAGGAAAGATAATAACTGAATCGTGTCCTGATTGCGGAGGCGCTGGAAGAGTAAAAAGACAGAAAACAATAAAAGTAAAAATTCCAGCGGGTGTTGACAATAACCAAATGCTAACAGTTAATGCCGAAGGAAATGCGGGATATAATGGGGCTCCAAACGGTAATTTGATTGTTGTTTTTAGAGTTCTTCCGCATAAAATATTTGTTAGAGCTGGTTATGATTTAAAATTAGATTTACCTATTAAGGTCTCCCAAGCAATTCTCGGTGGTAAGGTTACAATTTCAACAATCAATGGAGATAAAGTCGATATAGATATTCCTGAAGGGACCGAAGATGGTACAGTAATTAGGGTCAAGAAAAGAGGAATTAAATTTCTTAGGAAAGATTCATATGGAGATTTATTTATAAAGATAATAATAGATTTGCCGAAGAATTTATCTATCAAACAAAAAAAAGTTCTTAAAGAAAGTATGGATATCTTAGAAAACGCATCCTATTCAAAAGTTGATAAGTTCAATAAACTAACAAATAATTAAGATATATTTTTATGAAGAAGGAATTATCTGTATTAATTTCAAGAACTGGAGCTGATTATATTGTAAGCTCCTTTTTTTCATTAGGTATTACGGAATTAAAGATCAATGATTCAAATGCTATTAACGAAGTTATATCCTCAAATATCGTTTGGGATTATATTGATGATAAGTTGATAGTACCAGGAGAAGATACAGTAGAAATAATTGCATATCTAGAAGAAAGTAATATTGAAAAAACAATAGAATATATAAAAAATGAAATGAATTCTCTCACAGAAGTTAATTATGAGAAGATTGAATTTTCTGTGAATGATTTCATTGATATTGATTGGTTATCTGAATGGAAGAAATATTACAAACCAATAAGATGTGGGAAAATTTTGGTAGTACCAAGTTGGCTGAGAGATAGTGAACAATTTGAGGGATCAATTCCTGTTTTTATTAAACCAGGTTGTTCCTTCGGGACTGGAGATCATGAAAGTACTCGTATGTGTTTAGAACTATTATCAAAATTAGAACTTGCTGAAAAATCTTTAGCAGATGTAGGCTCTGGAAGTGGAATTCTTGGTATATCTGCTTTAAAATTAGGTGGGTCAAAATGTTGTTTTTTTGATATCGACCTTGATTCTCTTTCAGAAGCAAAAAATAATTATATTATCAATTTCTGTAGTAATCTAGAATTTTCATGTGATGATAATTATTTTGCTCGCAAGAATGTTTTTTTTGTCAAATCTAATCTATTGAATGAAAGTAAGAAAAAGTTTGATATCATTCTCGCAAATATAACAGCAGATCCTCTCATTAAGTTGTCTAAAGATATTAAAAATCACTTAATGCCTAACGGTTTTATGATATGTTCAGGTATAATAGAAAAGTATAGAGATTATGTAGTGCAAGCGTATGAAAAAGAGGGATTATTATTAGAAAGAGAAGTTGTTGATAACGGATGGATTGCACAATTATATAAATTTAGCGTTTAATATATAAGTGGGTTTATACAATGGAAATTAGAAGGTTTTATGGGAAAAAGAATAATAACATCATTATTTTAGAAGGTGATGAGTTTTTCCATTGTATTAAGGTATTAAGGCATAAAATTGGATACGAAATCATTGCATTTACTGGGGATGGGTTTGATTATAATTGTAGAATTATTAATATTCTAGAAGATACTGTTGAAGCAGAGATTTTATCTTGTAAATCAAATGAAGTAGAGAATAAATGGAAAATTGTATTATGCCAAGGGATGTGTAAAGAATTTGATTTTATTATACAAAAAGCGGTTGAACTTGGAGTAAATAGAATCATTCCTTTCTCTAGTTCGAGAACAAATATTAAAAATTTTAAAAGGATTAGGGCAGAAAAGATTATCTTAGATGCGGTAAAACAATGTGGAAGGGCCGTCATTCCAGAAATAACAGAGCTTGTTAAGTTCGAAGAGTTGTTTGAAATGAATAAAAATTTTAAAAATAGATTGATATGTTACGAGGATTGGAGGGGTAATTCTCTTGTATCTCAATTAAATTGGGTGGACAGAGATGTCTTAATCGTAGTAGGGAGTGAAGGAGGTTTTACCGAAGAAGAAATTAGACAAGCCGCTAATTCAGGATTGAAAATTGTGTCGCTGGGCAAAAGAATTCTAAAAGCAGAAACGGCAGCTATGACTGGGCTAATAACTGTTTTGATAAAGTATGATGAGATTTAAGAATGAATAAAATAATATCTGTTTTCAATATAGGTTGCAAAGTTAACCAATATGAATGTGATTGTATTCAGTCTGCCGTTGAGAAAATGGGGGCGGAAACAAGTAACGAACTTACTTTCGCCGATATTTATGTTGTAAATACATGTTCTGTAACCGCTGAAGCAGAACGAAAATCAAGACAAATAATTTCTCGGATTAGAAGTATTAATCCCGAAGCAGATATTATTATTACTGGGTGTGCTGCAGAAAAAAACCCTAAATTCTATGAAGATAAGGGCACATTAATTGTTAGTGGAGTATTAAATAAGAATCAGTTAATTGAAAATATTAAAAACATTATTCAAGATAAACCCATGCTCTTTAATGAAAGGAAAGACTCAAAAAAATCTTACAACTATATGCCCTATGAAAATATTTCTTCCTATGCAATGTTAAATAAGACGAGAGCACTTGTAAAAATTCAAGATGGTTGTGATAATTTCTGTTCATATTGCACTATTCCTCTTCTTAGAGGAAAATCACGTTCAAGAAGCATTTCAAGCATAGTGTCTGAGCTTGAACAGTTACGAGGTTTAACACAAGAAGTTGTACTTACGGGTATTAACTTATCTTCATATGGGAAAGACATAAATGATAATCTGGTTAATCTTATCAGCATTATGAAGGATATGCCTTTTAGATTTAGAATCGGATCATTTTATTTAGATGGCATTGATGAGTCACTTATGGTTGCTTTATCAAAATTGAATAATTTTTGTCCACATTTTCACTTATCACTTCAGAGTTGTTCAGACTCTGTACTTTATGATATGGGTAGGCGATATAATTCAAAGACAATCGAAGAAAAAATTAGATTTATTAAATCATTTTATCCTGTATCTTCAATCACTGCAGATATAATTGTAGGATACCCAACCGAAACAGAATCAACCTTTCAAGAAACATATGATAACATTAAATCATTTGGACTATCGTCAATAAATGTTTTCCCTTTTTCAAGAAGAGAAAATACAAAAGCTTATTATTTAAAGCCTCTTCCTAATGATATATTAAAAGAAAGAAAAATGAAAACAATCGAGTTATCGAATGTATTAGAAAAGGTTTTTTTAAAGAAAATGTTGTCCGAAAAGCAAAAGGTTATTTTTGAAGGTAAAGAGCAAAACGGTTTATTTTCTGGTTATTCTGAGTACTACATTAGAATATATTCTGAATGTAAAAAGAATAGCGCAACTATTAAACCGACGGGACTCTTTCAAGATGGTTTAAAAGGAGTTGAAGAATAATGAAAGATTGTATTTTTTGTAAAATTATTTCTGGGGAAATCAGTTCGAATTTTGAATACGAAGATGAAAATATGGTCATTATTAAAGATATTAACCCTCAGGCTAAAATTCATTTATTATTGATACCCAAAAAGCATTTTTCTAACTTGATGAGTTTAACTGAAGAAGAAACAAAAATAATTTCACTTTGCTTAAATAAATTGAGTCATATATATTTAGATTTAGGGTTGGAGAAAGGCTTTCGAATTGTTTGTAACTCTGGGGTAGACGCTCGTCAATCTGTTTATCATTTACACATACATATTCTCGGAGGGGAAGTTCTATCAGATAAAATGGGTTAATTATGCAATTTTGGGTTAAGCATAATAAGATGTTAGCAGAAATTTCTTTGTACGTTCTTAAATTAGTATAAGCTCTCAAAGATATTTCAATAGATTCAGAGCAAACGAAAAAATCAATGGTTTGGACCTTCTGCGTTTGGGAATAAAACGATGCTTAACATAATAAGTCGATAATATGGGCAGTTTTTAGTTCTTTTATGGTTTTTTGCTGATTTATGTCTTACGATTTATCCCTTTAAAAATGCTTCGAATATAAATGATGCTGAAGTTTTTTAAAAAAAGTCGTCTCCTCAAAAAAATCTCCGAAAATTTCGGAGATTTGATGGATTAATTATTTGTATAATCTTTTTCTTGCAGCTTCTGCTTTCTTCTTTTTTCTTACACTGGGTTTTTCATAAGCTTCTTTTTTGCGCAAATAACCAATAGTTCCATCATTGGCACATTTTTTCTTCCATCTACGCACGGCACTATCTAAAGACTCATTGTCTCTTACGTAAACTGTTGTCATTATTACTCACCCCCTTTCTTTTTTAATAGCATTTACATTTTACATAGAATTAGATGTATAAGTCAAGGAGAAAATTAAGGCCAAATACGTTTTAGTATGGCGTTAATTCTCAAAGTAAATGCAAAATTTAGAGAAAATTAGCAATTAAGTTGAATAATGGGAAGAACAGCATTAGAATTTAGGCTCCGAGCGGGTAAATATTTTTTAAATATCTTCGAGGAGGTTAAATAATGAAACAAGAAACTAAAAA
>MWEH01000187.1 GCA_002070965.1 Firmicutes bacterium ADurb.Bin080
CAGCCAGGATATGCCTGATTTGGAGCTGGTTGCGAAAGCAATAGCTGTTTATAAAAAGCGTTGGGCAATTGAAGAAGTTCATCGCCAAATGAAGCAAAGTATGAGATGGGAAAATATGAGATTGGGTAGCTATCAAGGTCCGAAAAATCTTAATGCTTTAATGGCTTTAGCATTGTTCTTCATCTATAGGTCTAAAAAGTATATTGCAAAATTCACCGCTAAATTCCCTAAAATGATAAACTACAAAAAAGAAGATTTACCTATACCTAAAGAATTCATATCCTACAGAATAGCTGAAGTTATTTCAGAGTGCATTAAATTTATTGTCCAGTATAAACGGAAACTAAGCTTAGCAGAACTTATTAACCCGCATCAAATGAAAATAAGGCTCGTGTAAAAAAATATGGGAATGCCAACTGAATTTTTTGCTTGACATGTTCAGTTGCATATATATAATGTGTATTAGAATTTTAATATCGATTACATCGAGGTTTATATGATAAGATTAGGTAAAACCGGATTAGATCTGATTCGTGACGAGTGTTTGTTGAAAACAAATAAGTTACATATCCAATTGACTAGTGTTGCAAGCGATGAAACGGATGACTCAAGCTATTATTCTGATGGTGATCCTACAGATGGAGATGGGAATTGGAATGATAATTACGGAGATTGGTGGAGAGATGACGGGTATGATGATGATGCCCCAAACACTGACGAATGGTAATAAAAGAAATCAAGATCATCATAAGAGCGCTTGATCAATGCAATTTAAAGTGTGATTATTGCTATCTTAAAGAGAAAAACACCTATAAGCTCAATGTTAAGAATGCGTTAAATCTAGTCGAGTCCCTTTTATCAGTATTGAGTCAATCAGGGGTACAAAAAACAACCCTCGTTTGGCATGGAGGAGAACCATTACTATTAGGCGAAGATTTCTTCAATCAGGTTTTTTTTCAGTCATTGATTTTTGGTCATAAATTCAACATTGAAGTAAGACACTCCATTCAAACAAACCTGACAATACCATTAAGTGAGAAGTTCATTCGAATATTGCAGCATTACAATGTACCAATAGGTACTTCGATTGATCTCCCAACTGAGTATCAAAACGATTATAGGTTTGGCGACAATCCGTTAGGGAAATCCACATGGATGACTAATATGCTCAATCTAGAGAAATATCATGTGGGAAGAAGCATCAACTGCGTAATCACAGATCAGAATTACACTCACATGAGGGAGTTTTATACTTTTTGTAAAAAGTTAAAAACCAGTTTCACAATAGCTCCTTTAATTCCCAATACTGAGAATGAGATTCAAACCCAGTATTTAAGTAATGAACATTATGTCACTGCATTTAAGGACTTGTACGATGTTTTTACGAACGATACTAATCCAGTATTAGCACAAACAATTGTTGAGATGGTTTCCAACATCATTGTAAGAAGACCTAGACTATGTGTTTTCCAAAGGGAATGTAACAAGAATTTCTTGGGTCTAGATGCCAAAGGGAATCTTTATCAGTGTGCTCGGTACATTGGGAATGAAAGATATCGCTTATGTAATATACTATTTGATTGCGACATAAACTTAGTAGACAAGTTGTCACAATGTGAGCAAACTCCTACACCGGTTGTGTGCAAAGAATGTGAGTTCTATGAAATCTGTAACGGTGGATGCCCTTTCATGAGAGAACTAAGCAATGGAGTGGATACTCATTGCCAAGCATACAAAGAGATATACAGCTTTATTGAGAAGCAGTCTGTTAAATTGGAGTTACCTTCACATCCTAAGCCGTTAACATCATTTCCTAAGATATCGAGAAAGCATCAAGATGTAGTTATTATTGCTCCAGGAGCATCAGCAGACGAAGTGCTCTGTAATAATGCAGTATTGCATGATATTGATATTATCACAATCAACAGTATGTTCACTACAAAAAGACTTAAAGTGGATTTTTGCTTTACAATAGATCAGCGAGTAATCAAGACACTTACTAATGAGATATCATCAATAAATGAAACTATATTTATAACATGTTTCAAGAACATCGATTTTTCATTACCGAATATGTACCCTATTAAAACAAAAAAAGGGATCGGATTCTCTGCTGACCATAGTGATGGTGTCTATCTATGTGGAAGTTCGAGTTATGCTGCAATGCAATTCGCTTTTTCGCTAGGATATCAACATATCTATATGATCGGTTTTGATCTAGGTACGTATAAGGATCGCTTATATTCAATTGATTACTCAATTAATAGACCAGAACAAATCAAGGTATCAGATAGGATTAACAGATTTGAGCAGGAGTCTATAGCATATAAATTTCTAAGTGCAACACATCACGATGTTTTGAAGCGGATTAGAGTAGTTAATCTGTCAAAAAATCATCTCTTAAGTCATTTTATTGCAGTACCAGAAATGCCTATAGAGTATATCACATACAACTAGTAAGGAATCCCTATAAGAGTTTCGAAGATATGTAGTAGTAATTGCTTAATTATGTTAGATAACTCCCATAGAAGCATCTTTCAAGAAGATAGAATAGACATACTCCACAAGACATACTAACTCGCTAAAGGTAACAACCATATAGTCTTGCATGTCAACATGATTGGTAAATGTTGGAGCTGTCTTTGGATCGTCTTGAATGTAAATTTTTCTGTTTATGATATCTTCTTTTATACTGATAAATCCTGCATGTATTATTGTGTTACGATAATCTCTCGTGTAATTAATATAAGGTAGAGACGTTATAAAGCTCTTTATTGTACCCACAAAAGAAGCCCCATCAGGAAGTTGAGTCCCAAATGTTGGTGTAAATTCCAACTCGTTGTTATTAAGGTTGTTTGAGAACATTTTATCATCCTCGTTTCTCACAATCTATGTTAGTATATACTAACAAATGCATTATCTTCATCTTATCAATCCCAGTCAAGTTCTTTTTCATAAAAAGCTACCTTCCTACGACGGGTTGGAGCCCTGCGGAGGAGGCGTAGCCGACGGAGCAGGGCTCCAACCCGTCGCCTGCCGAATCAAACTGGATAGGCCTTATCAGGTTTTCTCTGATCCTTTCCAATGGCTTTGAAAGATACAATCTCCCGCTTATCCAGTCCTCTGAATAACCTTGTAGTATCGCACCAAACAACCTCAGGCAACTCATTTCATTCGGGAATATCCAGATACATTTCTCTCTCCCCCTGAGCTCTTCATTTAAGCGTTCTAGTGAGTTGGTACATTTTATCCTGCTCCAGTGTGCTGTTGGAAAATCAAGATAAACAGATATCTCATTGTAAGTGGCATCCAGCCAAGCCAAAAGTTTGTCTTTGCCTTTTTGCCTGGACGACCCTGTTATTCTGCTGTAACTCAAAACCGGTATTGGGGCTGACAATGTTAAGGGAAGGCAGGTAAAAAATATACTGCTTTCTAAAAAAGGTCAGATCAGCCATAGAAAAACGGTTTTAGTCACTGGGCGTTTTCTGCTGTAACTCAAAACCGGTCTTTGGGCTGATAATGTAAGGTGAAGGCAAGTAAAAAATATACTGCTTTCTATAAAAGGTCAGATCAGCCATAGAAAACCGGTTTTAAGTCACAGCTGACATTCCTCTTGACCCCTTAACCTCTCGACCCCTCGACCCCCTCGACCTCTCGACCTTTTTTTTACTCTTTCCCAATAGCTTTTAATAGCCGTTCTGCTTCTTCGGCAGTAATTTTTCCCGCTTCTAGCATTTCCAAAATTTTCATTCGGCTAAGATCTGTAGAACTTTCTTTTTTCTTGTGTTCTCCGCCCAGGTAAGATTTAATTTGATGTGAATCTATAATCTTCTTTATGTAATCAGTTAGCGATTCAGTATGAAAATGATGTTTTTTGAAGTCATACATATTTTCTTTCAGATTTTTAATTCCTTCTTTAAGGGCATCCTGA
>MWEH01000188.1 GCA_002070965.1 Firmicutes bacterium ADurb.Bin080
ATTGCCACAGCGGAGGAAAAGAGAATAGATTTAGAACAATCTTTAAAAAACTTTAAGATTGTTTATCCAGATGAACTTCAAGGTAGAGTTTACAGTTATCAACATAGCAATGAAATTCTGTATGCATTTATTGCGATAGGAAACAATCGAGGTAGAATGCACTATCTTTATGATAACCAGGGGAATTTCAATCCTTTACCGAATAGAGATATTTGGGTTCTTCTTGAAGAAGACTTTGATTTAGCTACTGAACCAGATGTAATTGAAGAAATATGGATTTGGGATAAATACAGACCAATGTTTATCACCCTAAAAAATACAAATGAACTTGTTATAAAGAACAGGCAAACTGAGGAAGAGGAGAAAATACCTTGCGAATTGAGCTATTCTATAGAGGGTGAAGAAGTAATTGAAGATGATTTCAAAGAACAGAGTCCTCTTTTTGCAGGCAAAAGCATCAAAATAAAAGCACCAGCAATAAATCCATCTGGTTGGATGATATGGATTCAAAATAAGCAGGCGGGTTATAAGGTTATTACTAAGAATTGGACAGGAGACGAGCCGTTAGAATTAAAACTCCCTGACAATCTACCTTGCGAATGTGGAGAGTTTCAAATAGATATTTGTGAACAAGAGGATAGAATTCCCATAGAAACACTATTTTTTCGCTATATTCCTTTTGTCCAATTGGAATTTCCAAGGGACCTTATAATTCCAGACCCAAAAATTGGACATAAAAAAGAATTTGGTAAAATTCTTCTGGAGAAAGATTTTCAGGATTGGGTATTGAAAACGGATGAAAAGATCCAGTATAAATATATAGAAAATGGCTATCAAATCGAGCTGTTACCCGAAAAAGATACTCTTCGTTTCTCTTTTATGAAACAGAATAAACCCGAGACCGAAACAAATTTCAAGATCACTATCCCGAGATTAAAATGGAAAACTTCAAAAAATATAACATGGTTTGATAAATCTCTACAAATAAAAAGAGACGAATTAATTGCAGGTACAGATTTTTATCTTACGGTTTGCACTAATGATTTTGATACAAAATATGATCTTTCGGCTATTCTTGAAACAAATGGCCAAAGGTTACAAGAAGCAAAATTTATCCGAAAAGGCATGGTCCAAAATCTCTTATTAAATCAGTTTTATGATACTATCCAAAAAAATAATGATAAAATAATGCTCAGGACGGAAATTCGAAATGCAATAAACGAGCGATTATTAAACCAAGTTGACATTATACATTTACCTGAGATAACGAAAGAAAAATCCAAGAGTAAACCACAAAAACAGACAGATTTGTCTAAACCTCCGAATAAGAAAAAAGATATAATAAATATGAGGCCATATGTGAAAGGTGGTAGCGGGATGAAAAAAGGTAGAGGTTTCAGCAGACAGGAAATAATTGAGGCTAGCGTAACTCTTAATGATATTCGTTGTTTACATATTCCATTTGATAAGCGAAGAAAAAGTACGTACTTGGAGAATATTGAAATTTTGAAATCGTTGACAGGAGATGATTAAGAATGGCAATAGATCCCATTAAAGTAGCACAAAATATTAGGGAAAGTTACATTAGATATTTAACAAGTACTTTCCGTCTAAGAGATGCATACCTGCGGAAACTATTTCATCATGAAGTTGAAAAGTTTTGTTTTACGAATGGTCCAATATTGGAGGCAACTCCACCATTTAAAAATGGTCGTTACCTGAAAGATTTAATTCAAGAGAAAATATTAGCTGAGAGGTTAGAAAGTTTCATTTATGATGCTCTTCCTTATTTAAGGGACAATCCCTTATATTTGCACCAAGAGAAAGCACTTAGAAAAATACTTTCAGGTCGTAATTTAGTTATTGCTTCAGGCACGAGCAGTGGAAAGACAGAATGCTTCCTTATACCTGTTTATAACCATCTTTTGAGAGAACATAAAGAGGGTAAACTTACACCTGGAGTTCGTGCACTTTTGTTATACCCTATGAATGCACTGGCCAATGACCAGTTACGCAGGCTAAGGCAAATGGCAAGCATTATGGAAGAAAAAGTACCAGATGTGAATATCACCTTTGGCAGATATGTGGGAGACACACCAGAAACTAAGGAAAAGGGAAAAGATCAATTCCGGCTTAGAAATCCCGGTGTAGAGCCTGTAGAAAGTGAGCTTCTCTCGAGAGAAGAAATGCGGGAAAATCCACCGCATATCCTCATAACAAATTATGCAATGCTTGAATATTTACTTTTAAGGCCAAAAGATTCACCCTTCTTTGACGGCGAATATGCAAAAAATTGGAAGTTTTTAGTCTTAGATGAGGCACATATTTACAGCGGAGCTTCTGGTATTGAGATGGCGATGCTTATTCGTCGTTTAAAAGACAGAGTTTGTAGAAATATGGAGGGCGATTTACAGTGCATAGCAACCAGTGCAACACTTGTAAAGGAAGAGGAGGATTATGGTAAAGTAGTAGAGTTTGCTACAAACCTTTTCGGAGAGAAATTTGATTTTGACCCATTGAATACTAGCCTGCAAGATGTGATAAAGGGAGAAAAAATCAAAACTAAAATCAAAGAAGCCAATTTCAATTGCCCAATCCAATTATATTCAGAACTGGATAAAATAATTCGAGAAAAGTCAGATTCTCTG